>NZ_JAAGPP010000302.1:0-3202 GCF_017104975.1 Burkholderia sp. Ac-20344 | reverse complement strand
CTGCGCGGCGGCGGCCGTCGCCGTCGATGCCGCGCCTGCCGCGCCGCTGCCGATTGCCGCACGCATCTCGTCGGCAATGATGTCGGCCTCGGGCCCGATGATCACCTGCACGCTGTTGCCGCCGCGCTTGAGCACGCCGCGCGCGCCGATCGACTTCAGCGCCGGCTCCGAGATCTTCTCCGGATCGACGACGGTCAGGCGCAGGCGCGTCGTGCACGCGTCGACGACCGACAGGTTGCCCGCCCCGCCGAGCGCGGCGATGTAGCGCTGCGCGCGCGGCGCAGCCGCAGCAGCGCCCGCAGCCGGCGCGACGAAGCCGCCCGATGCGTACGATTCCGCAGCCGCATCGGCCGATGCCGGCTCACGGCCCGGCGTTGCCATGTTGAACTTGCGGATGAAGAAGCGGAACAGCCCGTAGTACGCGGCGCCGTACGCGATGCCGAGCGGGATCGCGATCCAGCCCTTCGTCGACAGCCCGTAGTTCAGCACGTAGTCGATCGCGCCGGCCGAGAACGTGAAGCCGAGCTTCACGCCGAGGATCTGGCAGATCGCGAGCGACAGCCCCGTCAGCACCGCATGGATCACGTACAGCACCGGCGCGAGGAACATGAAGCTGAATTCGATCGGCTCGGTCACGCCGGTCAGGAACGACGTGAGCGCCATCGAGAACAGCAGGCCGCCGACCATCGCGCGGCGTTCCTTCGGCGCTTCGTGCAGCATCGCGAGACACGCGGCCGGCAGGCCGAACATCATGATCGGGAAGAAGCCGGCCATGAAGGTGCCCGCGGTCGGGTCGCCCGCGAAGAAGCGGTGCAGGTCGCCGTGCACGATCTCGCCGCCGGCCGGCGGCGTGAAGTTGCCGAACACGAACCACGCGAGCGAGTTGATGATGTGGTGCAGGCCCGTGACGAGCAGCAGGCGGTTCAGGAAGCCGAACACGAACGCACCGATCGCGCCCGCCGTCGTCAGCCACTGGCCGGCCGCGTCGATCAGATGCTGGACCGGCTGCCAGACGTACCCGAACGCGATGCCGAGTATCACGCAGACCAGGCCCGTGATGATCGGCACGAACCGTTTGCCGCCGAAGAACGCGAGGTAGTCCGGCAGCTTGATGTCTTTATAGCGGTTGTACAGCAGGCCCGCGACCACACCCGCGATGATCCCGGACAGCACGCCCATGTTCAGCTTGGGATCGATGTCCTTCATGATCGCGGTTTCGATCAGGTAGCCGATCGCGCCCGCAAGTGCCGCCACGCCGTTGTTGTCCTTCGCGAAACCGACCGCCACGCCGATCGCGAACAGCAGCGGCAGGTTGTCGAAGATCGCACCGCCGGCGTCGGCGATCATCTTGATGTTGAACACGTCCGGCTGGCCGAGTCGCAGCAGGATGCCGGCAACCGGCAATACCGCGATCGGCAGCATCAGTGCCCGGCCCAGGCCCTGTATTTTCAGAAACGGATTCCCGTTCATTCAGTCCTCCAATCCTTGTCTCGTCATTAATCGTCGTTGACCTAATTGCTTTCGTCGTGAAACCGGTCGCGAACCTGCCGTCGACGCTCAGTCGAGCGGCCAGACCTCGCGGCTTGCTGCCCTTACCGCCTGTGCCGAATCGAGCGCGAGCAGATCCTGCGCGCGCTGACGGCACAACTGGTAATCGAGACGGCGCACACGCGCCTTGATGCCCGGCACCGATACGGGGTCGACCGACAGCTCGGTTACGCCGAGGCCCACCAGGACCGGCACCGCGAGCGGATCGCCGCCGAGCGCGCCGCACACGCCGACCCACTTGCCGTGCTTCGCGGCGCCACGCACCGCGATGTCGATCAGGCGCAGCACGGCCGGATGCAAGCCGTCGGATTGCGCGGCCAGGTCGGCCTGGCAGCGGTCCATCGCGAGCGTGTACTGCGTCAGGTCGTTGGTGCCGATCGACAGGAAATCCGCGTGCTGCGCGAGCTGGTCGGCCAGCAGCGCGGCCGACGGCACCTCGATCATCACGCCGACCTCGATCGGCTCGGTGCGGCCCTGTGTACGCGCGAATTCGTCGATGCGCTTGCGCAGCCGCACGAGTTCGCCCGCGTCGGTCACCATCGGCAGCAGGATGCGCACCGCGCCGAACGGCTTCACCGCGAGCAGGCCCTGCAACTGATCGTCGAGCAGATCGGGGCGCACCTGCGCGAGACGGATGCCGCGCAGGCCGAGCGCCGGGTTCGGTTCGGGCGGCAGCGTCAGGTAGTCGACTTCCTTGTCGGCGCCGACGTCGAGCGTGCGGATGATCGCCGTGCGGCCCTGCAATGCATCGACGATCGACTGGTAGCTCTGCTGATGTTCGACGATTGTCGGCGCGGCCTGGCGATGGATGAACATCAGCTCGGTGCGCAGCAGGCCGACCGCGTCGGCGCCGTTGTCGACCGCGGTGTTCGCGTCGTCGAGCGTCGCGATGTTCGCGGCGACCTCGATCGCGCGGCCATCGACCGTCGCGGCGGCTTCACCCGCCAGTTGCCGGTTCGCCTCGCGCACGCCGTCCAGGCGCTGGCGCTCGTGCCGCGCACGTTCGACGTCGAGCGCGGTCGGCGCGTGTTCGAGCCGGCCCGCGCTTGCGTCGACGACGACCTGCGTGCCGTCCGGAATCGCGTACAGCGCATCGCCGACCGCGACCAGCGCCGGAATGCCGAGCTGTCGCGCGATGATCGCCGCGTGCGACGTCGCGCCGCCGCGCGCCATCACGAGCGCGGTCACGCGCTGACGATCGAGCGACGACAGGTCGGACGGCGTGAATTCCTCGGCCGCGAGCACCGCTTCGTCGGGCAGCGCACGCGCGGCGCCGTTCGTATGGCCGAGCGCGCGCTGCACGCGCTTTTCGATGTCGCGCAGGTCGGCCGCGCGTTCGGCGAGCAGCGCGTCGTCGAGCTTCGACAGCGTGTCGATCTGCGTGCGGATCGTCGCGCGCCATGCGAAGCCCGCGCTCTTGCCAAGGCTGATCAGGTCGCGCGCCGCGTCGATCAGCGTCGGATCCTCGAGCAGCACGCGGTGTACCGCGAAGATGCCCGCTTCGCCGACCGCGCCGCGCGCCGATGCGTTGCGCACCGTTTCGTCGAGTTCGGCGTCGACCGCCTTCAGCGCCTGGTCGAGCTGGCGGCTTTCCGCGGCCGGCGTGCCGGCGGCCTGCTCGGGCGGCACGATTTCCGCATCGTCGAGACGCACA
>NZ_JAAGPP010000301.1:0-3378 GCF_017104975.1 Burkholderia sp. Ac-20344 | reverse complement strand
CGACACCGCGGGCGCTTCCGATGCGGACGGCTGCGGTGCGGGCGGCAGCGTGGCCCGTGCGGGCGCAGGCGCCGGAACGGCGGCGGGGGCGGCCGAAGTTCCAGGCGCGCCGGACGCATCCGTTGCGCGCGCCGTCTCGGCCACGATCGCCTTGCGGTATTTCCCGACGGCGGTTCCGATCGCGCCGGAGATGTCGTGCGTCACGCTCGCATGACCGACCGTCGCGTCCCGTTCGGTGTAGGCGAAGATGCCGAAGATCGCGGCGAACGCGACGAAGCTGAGCGCCGCGTTCTTTCCAGGCCCCCAGCTGGGTTTCGGCTGGTGGGCGGGCGGGCTGTCCTGTCGTTCTGCAGGAGTCATTGAATGCTCCTCGATTCGATACGTTGTGGTGTAAGACGCGATCGGGGTGGGGTCAGGTGGGCGGTCACCATCGCAGTTGTGTCGACAGCACGCCCGTTTCGACGATCGCGAACTGGGTCGCTCCCTGATAGGTTCCTTCGACCCGGTAGCTCGCATCCGGCACGCTGAACAGGCAACGCGATCCGGATGCGTTGAATTCGACGAGTACGCGACCATGTCGCCGCAGGCGCACCTGGACATTGGCGAGTGGCTGCCCCGTCCGTGCCGAAGCAAACGACACGCCCAGGTTGTACGGACGGCCGTCGGGCGGAAGCGGTGCGGTACCGTCGATCCGCGCATCGCCGCAGATATACGAAATGACGTAGCGGCCCGCCCCCGGATCGGGTGCGGCTGCGGATGGGGGCGGGGGTGGCTGGGACGCGGACGTCTGGGCCATCGCATTCATGCAGAGCGCGGAGATGACGGCGCTCAGGAAAGGGCGAGCATGCTGTCGAAGCGAGGAAGACATTGCAACCTCCTGTCCGGAATTAATGACGAGCATTTATTCCGAGTCAGATTTGCCAGCGTTCTTTTTGCGACACGCTATTGATACACGATGGATTCTGAATCAACAATCGTGTGTGGCCCGAATGGCACGGTGGTCAAATATCCTATTTAAATAGGATAACGACGGATTCGTATGACTCTCTTAACGCTGAAGAAAGTCGATATTGCCGAATATGAACATTGCAATTCGGTAGCGATGATCCCGCACGCATTGAATCACGTCGGACGTATCGACATTCGTGCCGAAAAATAACGACTGTTAAAAGGAATTTTTGCAACTGTGTCCTGGGCGAAGTGATGTCGATCCAGATACAGGTCGCACGATATGAAATGAGGAAGCGGCGTTTTTGGTATTTTAGATTGTTGCAGGTGAATCGAAACTTTTAATTTGTTATGTAACAGGATATGTCTGAACTGATAATCAGACGGAAAATGCCGGCGACACTATGTCGGGAATAAATAATTGATCTCGGAAATGCAAACGTTTGCGATATTCCCTGATAACGATTAGCGCTCTGGCGCGGTAATTTTCAGGCGAAGGCGGGATCGCCGTTTGCTACTGGAGAGTAGGGTCGTATTCGCCGAGAAACGATGCGACGCGGATGCATGCGCACACCGGATGGCTGCAAACCGTACTCGCGTTCGCGTCGCCGGCGGCCCCGACGCGAACGCGAAGGTCAGCGGCTGCCGCCCGCGCTGCGCCGCGCGATACGCATTGCCGGCGCGGCTGCCGGTTCGGCCGCGCCGGCTGCCGCACCTTCGAGCGCCGCGCGCGGCCGGTTCATGATGTACGTCCACAGTTGCTCGGCCGCGAGCCCGCGCTTGCGGGCCGACCGGTACAGGCGGATTTCGAGCTCGGTGATCCAGTCGCCGGAACCTGCGCACACGAGCGTGCCTTCCTCGAGTTCCTTCACAACGCAGCTTTCCGGCAGCCAGCCGATCCCGTGCCCGGCCACGACCATGCCCTTCAACGCCTCGGACATATGCGTCTCGAAGCACCGCTGCAATGCATACGGCGCGGTGGCGTTCAGCAGCAGCATCTCGACGATGTTGCCGAGAAACGCGCCCGACGAATACGCGAGCAGCGGCAGCGGTGCATCGGGGGTGCCCGGCAGCTGGAATACGGGCTTGCCGCGCGCGTCGGGCGACGACACGGGCAGGATCCGTTCGACGCCGAGGCTGACGAACGGGAAGTGGTTCGGGTCGAGCACGATCGGCAACTGCGGATGGTGATAGCCGAGCAGCAGGTCGCATTCGCCTTCGACGAGTTGCTGCACGCCTTCCGGCACGTTCACCGCGTTGACGCGCGCGGTCACGTGGCCGACCTCGCCGTTCAGCTGCTTGAGCCATTCGGGAAACAGCGTGAAGACGAGCGTATGGGCGACCGCGAAACGCACGACCTGGTCGCTGGCCGCGAACTGGTCGTAGCCGTTCACGAGATTGCGCGCCGCATACATGCTGCGCAGGATGTCCGCGGCGAGCCCGCGGAACATCTGGCCGGCCGGCGTCAGCGCAATCGGGTTGATGCTGCGGTCGACCAGCTTCGCGTCCATCCAGGTTTCGAGTGCGGCAATTCGTCTGCTGAATGCCGACTGCGTGAGGTGCCGGTTACGTGCGGCCCGGGAAAAGCTCTTGGTATCCGCAAGGCTCAGGAAATCTTCCAGCCACTTTGCTTCCATTTCGATCTTCGCTTTTTATAGTCGGGCGCCTGAAAGGCGGCGCCGCTTCGCTGCACCCGTTTTCTAGCGTACCGCGCCTTGCGCCGACCGGGCCGATGTTTTTTTTCGATGGGTGTCAGTCGAAATATGCATGGGCGTTGTCGGCGGGATTACGGCTGCATAGCGTTGAGGTGCCGGACCCGGCTCACCGGACAGTTCACCGCGTCGAACTGCCGGTGCCGCCGCAGACGGTACTTCCCCCAGGGCCGGTTGCGCCGTGTGCGTGCCGGCCCGCCTTCCCATCCTGTCGTTCCGGTGGCCCGGTGCCCGGGCAGGCCGTTTTTTGTGCAGTGCAGATTGCACATTCATGACACGCGGGGGAACTATGTTCGTAAGACGCGGCGCAGCATCGGCCGTGCGCGTTCGCGGCGCACCGCGGTCGCGCGTTGCGTCAGGGGTTGCACCGTTGTGGTGCGCGATGCCGTGCGGGCGTGCCTGGCGCGGCGCAAAAACGGGGGGATATCGACGGGATCAAGCAAGGCACGTTCCTTGCGAAGCATTCATTACGCCGGTCCGGCATGCGCAATGCCGGGGAAAACGATCGATGGAGAAAAGATCGATGAAGCCATTCGATGAAATGCTGCAATCCGGCGACATGGTAAGGGCGCCCTACGCGCGCCTGAAGCAGTGGCTCGACGCGCAGAATCCTGCAAGCCTCGCCCAGAAAGCCCACGACGCGGAGGGCGTGTTCCGCAAGACGGGCATCACGTTCGCCGTCTACGGCGACGCGGAGGCCGCCGAGCGGCTGATTCCG
>NZ_JAAGPP010000300.1:0-3406 GCF_017104975.1 Burkholderia sp. Ac-20344 | reverse complement strand
GACAGCACGCCGAGCTGCAGTTGCGCGAGCTTGATCTGTTCGTCGTTCATGGCGATCTGCGCGAGCAGCTTGCTGCGCTTGATCGATGCGTCGCTCGCGTCGTACGCGTTGTCGAGCCCGCGCGCGGTGCGCTCGCGCAGCACGGTCGTCACGCGCTGGCTGACCTTCAGCTTCTGCTGCAGCAGTTCCTGCGTCGCATACGCCTGGTCGAGCTGGCAGTACACGGTGACGATCGCGACCGCCAGCGTGAGCCGCACCTGCTCGGCCTCGACCCGTGCCGCTTCGCGCAGCGACATCAGGCTCTTCGTCGCGGCGCGGTTCTTCCCCCACAGGTCGAGCTGGTAGGTCAGCCCGACGAACACCGACGACGGCGAGGTGTTCGGATCGCCGAAGATCTCGACGGGCACGCGATAGCCGCTCACCGACACGTTGGCGACGTCGTCGCCCGGCTTCGGCATCCGCGCACGGCTGACCGTCGCGCCGGCCGTGCCCGTCAGCCCCGTCAACGAATCGAACTGCTGAAGCTGCGCCTGCGCGATCCGCAGCCGCGCCTGCGCGACCTGCAGGTCGGGGTTGTTTGTCGACGCCTCGGCGACCAGTGCATCGAGTTGCGGATCCTGCAGCTGCTTCACCCAGTCGGGCGCAGGCCATGCACCGTCCACGCCCGGGCCGGCCGTGTGCGCGAGCGCATCGTCGGCCGGCGCGCGCAACGACAACGACGGCAGGAAGCCCGACGGCACGCATCCGCTCAACGCCAGCGACACCGCCGCGGCGACGATCATCGTCGAGCCGCCCTTCACGCCGTGCGCCGGTCCCGCCGCTTTTGTCACACGCCGCATCGCGCCCCTCATCCCTGCTGAACGCGCTGCGCACGCGCGGCCAGACGCGGCCGCGTGCGTTCGAGCGGGCCGAGCCGGCCGAACAGGCCGTCCGCGATGCCGAACAGGATGCCGGCGAGCTTCGCGCGCTTGTCGCGTTCGACGAGCGCGATCTGCACGACCTGCCACACGGTCAGCAGGTTCGGCACGATCGCCACCGGAAAGCGCAGCCCGTACTGCATCCCGAGCTGCACCGCATTGCGTGCGCTGTAGTAGCGCCGTTGCCACGAATGATTCATCGACGTCATTTCAAAAGGGCCGATCGCGTGACGCTGCTTCGCGCCGATCCGGTGCGGCAGCACCAGCGACGGCACGACATAGAGCGGCACGTTGCGCGACAGCGCGCGGAAGCTGTATTCGGTATCGACGTGATCGATGAACAGCGTCTCGTCGAAGCGGCCGAGCACGTCGAATGCGTCGCGCGACACGACGCAGCCCGACGAGATCAGGAACGCGCAGCGCTGCAGCGGCGCGCCCGGCTCGATCCGCAGGCGGCGCAGCCCGATCCCGTTGGTCGAGAGTTCGGGCAGGAAGCTGCGCGCGTTCTCGTCGAAGATGCGCGGGCCGGCCAGGAATGCGCGCCCCGCGAGCCCCGCGCAGACATCGCGCATCACCGGGAAATACGCAGTTGGCACCGACGAATCCTGGTCGAACAGCGCAACGGCATCGATGCGATCGCGAAACAGCGCCGCGAGCCCCGCGTTGTACGCGCCCGCGATCCCGCTGCGATTGCCGTGATGCAGCAGTGCGATGCCTTCGCGCGCGCACAGCTCGCGGGCTCGCGCGTCGGGCTGCGGCGTGTTGTCGACGACGAGCAATGCGTCGCACGCATGCCGCCATGCGCCGAGCGCGTCGAGCTGCGCGTCGCTCGGGTGATACAGGATCACGAGTGCGCCGAGTGTCGTCATGTTCCTCTCCTCAATGCCCGAACGACGCCGCCGCGCCACGCTTCGGCCGCGTCAGCCACATCATCGCCGCGAGGGCGAGACACGTCATGCTCGCCATCCAGAACATGTCGTTGGTCGCCATCATGTATGCCTGCTGCATCACGACCTGGTGCAGCGTGGACAGCTCGCGCACGCCGTCCACGCCCATCGCGTTCAGCGTCTGCACGAAGCGCTGCGTGTTCGCCGATGCATGCGTGACGGATTGCGACACGACGTCGTAGTGATAGGTCGCGCGGTTGTCCCACAGCGTCACGCTCATCGCGGTGCCGAATGCGGCCGACAGCGTGCGCAGGAAGTTCGACAGGCTCGACGCGGCGGCGAGCCGGTCGTCCGGAATGCGCGACAGCGTCGCGGCGGTCAGCGGAATGAAGAAACACGGCAGCCCGATCCCCTGGATCAGCCCCGGCGCGGCGATCTGCGCGAACGTCATCTTCAGCGTGAAATGCGCATCCCATGCGAGCACGGCCGCGAACACGAGGAAGCCGAACGTCGCGAGCACGCGCGCGTCGAAGCGATGCGCATGCAGCCCGACCAGGATCGAGAACACGAGCGCGAGCACGCCGAGCGACGCCGTTGCCAATCCCGCGTGAAACGCGTTGTAGCCCATCACGGCCTGCATCCACAACGGGAACACGACGCCGACCACCGAGAAGCTCATCATCCCGAGCGAGATGATCAGCACGCAGAACGAGAACGTGCGATCGCGGAACAGGCTGAGATCGACGACGGGATGCGCTTCGCCCGCCTCCCAGATCAGCAGCGACACGATCGAGAGCCCCGCGACCACCGCGAGCGTGACGATCAGCGGCGAGCCGAACCAGCCGCGATCGTGGCCGAGATCGAGCATCGCCTGCAGCGAGCCGACGCCGATCACGAGCAGCACGATGCCCGGTACGTCGATCGGGCCGGCCGCGCCGCGTTGTGCGTCGGGGCGCAGCATCGCGGTGCAGACCGCGAACGAGAACAGACCGATCGGCAAATTGATCAGGAAGATCCACGGCCACGAGAAGTTGTCGACGATCCAGCCGCCGACCACCGGCCCGAAGATCGGCGCGAGCAGCACCGTCATCGCCCACAGCGCGAGCGCGATCGTGCGCTTGTCCGGCGGGAACGTGCGCAGCAGGATCGTCTGCGACAGCGGCACCATCGGCCCTGAAAACAGCCCCTGCAGCGCGCGGCAGATCACGAGCACGTGCAGGTCGCGCGCGAGCCCGCACAGCAGCGACGTCAACGTGAACAGCAGCACCGCGCCGACGAACAGCCGCAACTCGCCGACGCGGCGCGCGAGCCAGCCCGTCAGCGGCACCGCGATCGCGGCCGCGACCGAATACGAGCTGATCACCCACGTGCCCTGGCTGTTCGATACGCCGAGACTGCCGGAGATCGCCGGCACCGCGACGTTCGTCACGGTCGAATCGAGCACCTCGATGAAGGTCGCAAGCGACAGCGCGAACGTCAGCAGCGCGAGCCGCATGCCGCGCACCGGCTGCGCGGCCGGCGCGGGGGCCGGCACGTCGAACGCGGACGGCGCGACGGGCCCGTCGTGAAGCGGCGACGCGGTGCTCATGCGCCGGCCACAGC
>NZ_JAAGPP010000299.1:0-243 GCF_017104975.1 Burkholderia sp. Ac-20344 | reverse complement strand
ATGAGTAGCACTAGAATAATAGATGATAAGCATATGTATGTAGCGCGGAAGAGAAGACCGAGTATACTACCATGCAGACAAATGAGCGACGTGAGGTGATGAATAGAACATGGTCAATGAAGAGCAAGAGGAGGATGGAGAGGAGAAAGTCAAAGAAAAGGGATGTATAGTAGAAGTCATCGTTGACGTTTCTTGAGTGAGTTACCAGAGAGGACTATATTTTTTTTTTTTTTAATGATCCAG
>NZ_JAAGPP010000298.1:0-3091 GCF_017104975.1 Burkholderia sp. Ac-20344 | reverse complement strand
TCCTGAACGTGGCGACGCGTTCCGTTTCGTTCGCGTCGTCCTGCTCGTCGCCCTGGCTGCCGCGCCCGCCGCCGTGTCCGCCCCGGCGTTCGCGCTCGTCGCCGGATACCTCGAGTTCCGGCGGTTCGCCGGCGGCGTCGGCGCCGTCCGCACCGTCGAGGGGCCCGGCGCCACGCCTGCCGCGTGCGGTGCGGCGGCGCCGTGCGAGCCGCGCGGCCATTTTCTTCGCGCGCTGCGCCTGCATCGCGTTCTGCTGCGCCTGCATGCCGCCGTGCGCGAAGCGGGTGCCGCGATAGAGCGTCGCGAACTGCCCGGAAGGTTTCGCGCGCGACGGTTTCGCCGTTTTCCGGTGCGCGGCCGCCGCTTGCTGGGCGAGCGCGGCGGAGTGGGGCCCGATACGTGTCATTCCGGCCTCGCGTCAGTTGGGAAACGCCGTTCGCATCATCTCGTTCGCGAAATGCAGGATCGCCGCGCAGGACAGCGGCGCGGCGATCACCAGCACGATCGTCACGGCGATCAGCTTGACCGCGAACGGCAGCGCCTGGTCCTGCAGCGACGTGATCGCCTGGACGAACGACACGGCGAGCCCGACCGCGGCAGCCGCGATCACGAACGGCAACGACACCGTCAGGCACAGCAGCATGCCCTGGGTGGCGGCGTGAACCAGCGAATCGACATCCATGGCGGCTCCGGTCACTTGTAGGTCAGCACGAGCCCGTGGATCAGCGCCGACCATCCGTCCATCACGACGAACAGCAGCAGCTTGAACGGGATCGCGACGTTGGTCGGCGACACCTGGTTGAGCCCCATCGACAGCAGCACGTTCGCGATGATCAGGTCGATCACGATGAAGGTCACGTACAGCAGGAAGCCGATCTTGAACGCATCGGTGAGCTCGGTCAGCGTGAAGGCCGGCGCGAGCACGATCAGGTCGGTTTCCTTCAGCGCGTGCGCCTCCTCGGTCGGCCACACGATCGAAGCCGATCGCATGAAGAAGCGCTTCTCGCGCTCCTGCGTGTGCTTGATGAGGAACTGCCGGAACGGCTCGCGCGCCGCGTCGGCCGCCTGGATCACGGCCTGCGACGATTGCGGCGAGATCGTCTGGCCGCTCAGCGTCTTCGCCGCCATCATGCCGATGGGCGCCATCACGTAGACCGACACGAGGATCGCGATGCCGTTGAGCACCATGTTGGGCGGCACCTGCTGCACGCCGAGCGCGTTGCGCAGCAGGCCGAGCACGACGACCACCTTCGCGTACGACGTCACGACCATCGCAACGAACGGCAACAGCCCGATCGCGACGACGATCAGCAGCAGGCCGGACAGGTCACTGTACTGAACCATGCTCGTGCGCCATGCGGAGAATGCGGATGCCGACGTGTTCGCCGACCCCGACCAGCTCGCCGTGGCCGATCACCTGGCCGTGCGCGACGAGCTTGAGCGTCAGGTCGGCGATTGCGGTCGGCAGCTCGATCACGTAGCCGGGCGCGAGCGACGACACCTCGTCGATCGTCAGCGCAACGGTATCGGCGACGAACTGCACCGGCAGCTCGAGTTCGCCCACTTCGACGGTGCGTTCGGCATCCGGCGCATCGAGCGCGGCTTCCGGCGTGTCCAGGACGGTGGTTTCCGTCATCACGGGTTCCTTCAACAAAGTGATCGTTCGGGTTTGCACGGCCACCGCGGCCCGGCCATGCGCGAGACCCGCGCTGCCCCAGGTCGCGAAGGCCGCGGGATGCGGTGCGGTGTCCGCACGGGCGCCGGCGCCATGCAGCCACGCGGCGTCGAGCGACGGATCGAACACGCGCAGCAGGATGTCGCCGCCGCGCAGGCTCTGCAGCGTGTCGACCGACAGCGCCTTCACGCCGAGCACGAGGCTGCCGGGCACGCGCAGCGACGCGTCGAGCCAGCCGGCGCGCGCGGTGCGCGCCAGGCAGCCATCCAGCCACTCGATGCAACGGCCCGGCAACTGCACGAGCGCGTCGTGCCGCTGGTCGCGCAGCGTGAGCGACAGCGCGACGGTCACGCTGCGCGGACGCGGCGCGTGGCTGGCGCCGCGCCTGACCGCGACCACCTGTGCGCCGGTCAGGCCGAGCGTATCCAGACAGCCCAGCAGCGGCCCGCACAGCACGTTCGCGACGGCGTTGCGCAGCGTCAGTTCGGGGCTCGTGCGCCGGTCGGCAGCCTGGGCCTCGGACCACGCGCAGACCGACAGCGCGGGGTAGCGCTCGAGATCGAGCAGCACGTATGCGCTCACCGGGCCGGACGGCGTGTCGATTCGCAGCTCCGCGACGGCCGGGTCGGCGTAATCCGGCGCGGCGGACGCGAAGCCGCAATGAAAATCGCGCACGCCGAGCGTGTCGCGCAGGAACACCGGCAGGCGTGCATCGAAGAGCCGGCGCGACGCATGCGCGCTCGCCGCATCGAGCGGTGGCGGGACGAGCGGCGCGAACGGCGCGCCGCCGGGTGTGATCGAATGCCGAATCAGTTTCATCCGTGGCCGGAAAGTGCCGTCGTTGGCCCGCGCATGCCGCCCGCCGGGCGCCGTGCTCGAGGCAATTCACGCGGGGCCGGCTACCACACCGTGAGACGGACGGTCCGCGGCTGCCCCCATGCCCGCAGCATCGTGTCGAGTTCCTGTTCGAGTGCGACGCTGTGGGCCAAGAGTAACTGCCGTGCTTCGCGATCCTGCGTATCGAACCGAAGCTGCAGGTCGAAATGCGAAAGCGACACGTGCAGCTCGGTGGACGCCAGGATCCGGTCGTTCAGCACGACGTGCGCTTCCCACTGTCCGCCGGCCGCGACTGCGGGATCGCCGCAGAACGCGGCGATCTCGCGCGACAGCACGCCGAGCAGCCCGAGGTGGTCGCGCTGTTCCTGCAACGTGACCGACGCGATCGGCGTGGCGGCGCTCGCGATGCGTGCGGCGATGGCCCGGCATTCGGCCAGCTCGGCGGGCGTCGGCGCCGGGTCGGAAGCGGGCGTGTCGCGCTCGTTCGAGATCAGCGGGACATGCTCCGCACGGCCGGACGACGGATCGGCTTCATCGGACAGTTCGTCCTGCTGGCGCGACGCGGGCGGCGCATCGGAA
>NZ_JAAGPP010000297.1:0-3515 GCF_017104975.1 Burkholderia sp. Ac-20344 | reverse complement strand
AGCGGCAGCGCGCGGTGGCTGCGCGTGGCGAGCCCGTTCAGGTGGGTGCGCCAGTGCGCGAGATGCGGGTTGTGCGGTGCGCGCAGCGTGGCGCCGGAGGCGTCGGCCGTTGCAGCGGCGCCGTGCGGGTATCCGTCTCGTGCGGGTTCGTGCGCGGCGTCCGGGCCGAACGATGCGAGCGCGAGTTCGCGTTCGAGCGGCGTCATGCCGTCGTACAGGATCGACTCGGGCGTGGGCGTCACCATGCGCTCACCTTGCCGATCGCGGCGGCGACGCGCTGCCAGCGCGTGGGCAGCGTCGCGTCGACCTCGCCGGTCGCGGCGTGCGCGCGGCAGCCGCCGCGATCGATCGACGCGTCGGTGCGCACGTTCCAGCCGAGCGTGTCGAGATCGTCCTGCAGATAGGCTTCGACGACGGGCAGGTCGGCCGGATTCACCGCGAGATGCGGCGCGCCGGACAGCGCGGGTTCGGCCGCGAGCACGTCGCGCACGGCAGCCACCAGCGCGGCCGGGTCGTGCTTCACGTGCTGGCGTACGACCTGCTGCGCGATGTCGAGCGCGAGCTGGGCGAGGTCGGATGCAAGATCGTGCTCGACGGTCGACACGGCCTCGCGGAATGACGCGGCGAGCGCCGCGAGCTGCGCGGCCTGTTCGCGCGCGTCGGCCTGGCCGGCTTCGAAACCCTGTTCGCGGCCCTGCTCGAAACCGGCCCGGTAGCCGAGCGCCTGGCCTTCGACGTGGCCGGCCGCATGGCCTTCGGCGTGCGCGGCGTCGCGCACGCGCTGCAGTTCCTCGGCGAGCGCGGCGGCGGCCGCTGCCGCGTCGTCGGGCGGTGGCGGCGGCGGCGGCGGGTCGAACGACGCCATCTCCCACCGCTGGTACGCGGTGAGGGTGCCCGCGCGATCGCTCGCCGAATCAGACATACGCGTCTTCCGCCTTGCCGCCGATCGCGATTGCGCCGCTCTCGGCCAGGTTGCGCACGATCTGCAGGATGCGGCGCTGCTGCGTCTCGACGTCGGACACGCGCACCGGGCCGCGCGCGTCGAGATCCTCGGCGAGCAGTTCGGCCGCGCGCTGCGACATGTTCGCGAGGAACTTCTGGCGCAGTGCCGGCGGCGCGCCCTTCAGCGCGATGATCAGCGTTTCCGACTCGACTTCCTTGAGCACCATCTGGATCGCGCGGTCCTCGAGGTCGAGCAGGTTCTCGAACACGAACATCTGGTCGATGATCTTCTGCGCGAGTTCGGCGTCGTACTGGCGCACGCTTTCGAGCACGCCTTCCTCATGCACGCTGGTCATGAAGTTCAGGATCTCGGCCGCGGTGCGGATGCCGCCCATCGGGCTGCGCTTCAGGTTGTCGCTGCCGGACAGCAGGCCCGTCAGCACGTCGTCGAGTTCTCGCAGCGCGGCCGGCTGGATGCCGTCGAGCGTCGCGATCCGCAGGATCACGTCGTTGCGCAGCCGCTCGGTGAAGCACGACGCGATCTCGGACGCCTGGTCGCGGTCGAGGTGCACGAGGATCGTCGCGATGATCTGCGGATGCTCGTTCTTGATCAGTTCGGCCACGGCGGCCGAGTCCATCCACTTCAGGCCTTCGATGCCGCTCGTGTCGCTGCCCTGCAGGATGCGGTCGATCAGCACGCCGGCCTTGTCCTCGCCGAGCGCCTTGGTCAGCACCGAGCGGATGTAGTCGCTCGAATCGAGCGACAGCGCGGTGTGCTGCTCCGCTTCCTTCGTGAATTCCTGCAGCACCTCCTCGACCTGCTCGCGCGTGACGTTCTTCAGCGCGGCCATCGCGGCGCCGATCTTCTGGACCTCGCGCGGCGCGAGGAACTTGAATACCTGCGCGGCCTCTTCCTCGCCGATCGACATCAGCAGGAGCGCGCTCTTGGTCAAGCCTTCAGCGTTCATCGGACACCCAGTTCTTCACGACGGTGGCGACGATCTTCGGATCCTGGCGGGCGATCGTGCGCGCGTAGTCGAGGTTGCGTTCGTAACGGTTCTTTTCGCTCTCGAAGCCGAGCAGCAGCGAGTCGGACTCCTCGGCCTTCTCCGGCGCCGGCAGGCCGTCGAGCACGACCGGATCTTCCGGTGCCGCGAGCGCCGGCGCGGCCGGCTCGGGCGGCGGGAACGCGCGGCGCATCGCCGGGCGCACGAACATGAAGTAGAGCGCCGCCGCGGCCGCCGCGATGCCGAGCCACTTCGCCGCTTCCTTCGCCATCGCGATCATGTCGGGCTGGCGCCACCACGGCAGGTCGGCGTACGGGTCGCTCGCGGTCGAGAACGCGCTGTTCACGACGTTCACCGAGTCGCCGCGCTTCTCGTCGTAGCCCATCGCGTCCTTCACGAGCTGTTCGACCTGCGCGAGCTTCGCGGGCGGCAGCGGCTGCATCGTCACGTGGCCCTTCGCGTCGGCGACCGGCTGGTAGTTGACGACGACCGCGACCGACAGCCGCTTCACGCTGCCCATCGGCTGCTCGAGATGGCGGATCGTCTTGTCGACTTCGTAGTTGGTCGTCTGGTCCTTGCGGTCGCTCACCGGCGTCGTCTGCGGCGCGTTCTGGCCGTTGCCGGCGACGATCGGCGCGGACGCCGGCTGCGGCGGCGTGTTCGACAGCGCGCCCGGCACGCCCGACGCGCCGCCCTGCGCGAGTTCGGTCGCGCTGCTGGTCTGCTGGCTGCGGATCGCGGCCTGCTGCGGCGTGCCGTTCGGGGCGTAGCTTTCCGACGTCTGCTCGAGCTTCGAGAAATCGAGGTCCGCGCTGACCTGCGAGCGCGCGTTGCCCGCGCCGAAGATCGGCGCGAGGATCGCGTCGATGCGCTTCTGCGTGTTGTGCTCGACCTGCTGCACGTACTTGAGCTGGCTCGCGTCGAGACCGGATGCCGAGGCAGTCTGGGTCAGCAGGTTGCCGTCCTGGTCGACGATCGTCACGTTCTTCGCGGGCATGTCGGGCACGCCGGACGACACCATCCGCGTGATCGCCTGGACCTGGCCCTCGTCGAGCACGCGGCCCGGGTAGAGGTCGACGAACACCGACGCGCTCGGCGCTTCCTTGTCGCGCACGAACACCGACGGCTTCGGGATCGCGAGATGCACGCGCGCGCCGCGCACGGCGTTGATCGATTCGATGGTGCGCTGCAGCTCGCCTTCGAGCGCGCGCTGGTAGTTGATCTGTTCGGCAAACTGGCTGATGCCGAATTTCTGGTTGTCCATCAGCTCGAAGCCGACCGAGCCGCCCTTCGGCAGGCCCATCGCGGCGAGCTTCAGGCGCGTTTCATGCACCTGGTTCGACGGCACGAGGATCGCGCCGCCGGCATCGGCGAACTTGTAGGGAACGTTTGCCTGCTGGAGCGCGGCAATGATCGCGCCGCCGTCGCGATCCGACAGGTTGCTGTACAGCACGCGGTAGTCGGGCGCGCGGCTCCACAGTACGAGCGCGGTGATCACGGCGACCGCGAACGCGACGGCGATCAGGAACGGCAGCTTCGGGTTGCCCTTCATCCGGGAGATGCCGG
>NZ_JAAGPP010000296.1:0-3812 GCF_017104975.1 Burkholderia sp. Ac-20344 | reverse complement strand
CAACTCAGGCAGCGGCCCGCGGGCCGCTGCCTGACGCGCTACGGTTTGTCTTTTCTTCTTCATCGGCATATCCATGACGTTTACTCCGCATGATATGCCCCGCCCACGAAATCACGGATAGGTCCAGCAAAGCCGCATCATTCGGGGCGCTGACGGTCGTCGAGCGCCGTCAGCAGGGCGCGCATTGTACCGCTCAAGTCTGCTGATCAAGCGCCTGCACGACCGCTTTCTCCGCGAGGCTCCCGGCCGGCCCGACCACTGCATAGTTGAGCCCGTTCACCGATCCATACCGCGCGAGCAGCGCGCCATCCACGCGTTGCCCGGCCGGCAGCAGCCGATGTTTCGATTCCGCAGGCCGCATATAGAAGCTCAGCGTCCGCCCGGTTGCGTCCTCATAGAGCACCATCGCAGACGTGGCGCCGCTGTCCGTCGTGAACAACCGTCCGCCGACCGGCCTGAACCCCGCTGCGCTCAAATCCGGCAGCTTCGCCGACGCACCCACACGCCGGGTGAGCCATCCCTGTAAATCGCCCGCACCCGTCGGCCGGTAATCCACCTTCGCCGTCTGATCGACCACCATCATCCGGTAAGCCTCGATCGCATCGCTCATCGGCGCGATGGGCGGCGCCGCATTCCACCCCCGCGCCTGCCAGCCGCCCAACGTCCCGAGCCCGACGCAGAACACGAACGAGGCCGCCATCGCGAACCGCATCCGCGTGCGCTCCATGCGCCGTCCACGAATCGCTGCCGGATCCAGCGCCGGGTTATCCGCCGGCATCCGTACGCTCTCCAGCGCGGTCCGCAACCGCTGCGCATCCTGCCGCCATTGCTTCACCTGTTCCGCGCGCTCCGGATGCCGCGCGAGATAGCGCTCGACCGCGGCGCGCGCATCGTCGTCGAGCTGGCCGTCGACGTAGGCCTGGAGGTCGTGTTCGTTCGGAGGCGTGTTCATTTTTTCATCAATCGCAAAGAAGGAGCGGGGAGCTCGCCGTCGCTGAGCTGGCGCAGCGCCTGGCGCGCGCGGGAGAGCCGCGACATCACGGTGCCGATCGGCACGTCGAGCAGGTCGGCGGCTTCCTGATAGGTGAAGCCCTCGACCGCGACGAGCAACAGCAGGCTGCGCTGCTCGTCGGAGAGCCGGCCGAATGCTTCGAGCGTCGCGCGTGCCGCGAATTCGCGTTCGGCGGACGGCCAGTGCGCTTCGTCGTCGTCGCGGATGCGCCCGAGCAGCCACGCATAGCGCTTCGCGCTGCGTTTGCCGTCGAGAAACTGTCGGTACAGGATCGTGAAGAGCCAGCTGCGCAGCGACGCGTCGTCGCGGCGGCTCGTCCAGCGCGACAGTGCGCGCTCGAGCGTCGACTGGACGAGATCGTCAGCCGCGTGGACGTCGCGTGCGAGCCAGAGCGCGAAGCGCCGCAGCCTGGGGATGAGTTCGCGCAGTGCTTCGTCGTCGAGGGCGGTGGAGGGCATGGCCGGGCCGGTTGCCGAAAGGGTCGAGATGCCGCGTAGGACGCCGGCGAGCATCGATTATTCCCTCCAGCATAGGAAAAAAATTGTCGTGGAATAAAGCTGCGCGGGTGGCGTCCTATGCGGGTTCGACAATGATCTGACGATCGGGAGCATATACATGGAGCGATCTTCTTCCTCTTCTTCGCCGCAGCGCAAGCCTGGGCGCGGGTGGTGGCGCTGGGCCGCGATCGGCGGCGCGGTGGCCGGCGTGGCCGTGGCGTTCGGGTATGTCGGCGGGTGGCTTGCGCCCGCGCGTCTGACCCCGCACCGGATCGTCGATGCGCTGCAGACGGCCGGCGGCGGCATTCATCCGGGCTTCCGGCGCAATCACGCGAAGGGCGTGTGCGTGACCGGTTACTTCGAAGGCAACGGCGCCGCGAGCGCGTATTCGGTCGCGCCGTTCTTCAAGGCGGTGCGCACGCCGGTGGTCGGGCGGTTCGCGTTGCCGGGCGGGAATCCGTATGCGCCCGACAGCAGCGTGCCGATCCGCAGCCTCGCGCTGAAGCTCACCGCGCCGGATGGGGAGCAATGGCGAACCGGGATGAACGCGATGCCGGTGTTTCCGGTGGCGACGCCGCAGGCGTTCTACGCGCAGTTGCTGGCGACCCGGGCCGATCCTAAGACGGGCAAGCCCGATCCGGCGAAGGTGAAGGCGTTTTTCGGCGCGCATCCGGAGACGGCCGCGTTCCGCGAATGGGTGAAGGGTGCGAAGCCGAGCGCGAGCTACGTCACCGAAAGTTATTACGGCTTGAACGCGTTCTACTTCGTCGATGCGGCCGGCAAGCGCCAGGCGGTGCGGTGGCGGGTCGTGCCGGAGCAGACGGCCGGCGCCGGGAACATCGCGACGGCCGCGGATCCGAACGTGCTGCAGCAGGACGTGACGCAGCGCATCGCGGCCGGTGCGCAGAAGTGGAAGCTGCTGGTCACCCTGGCGGAGCCCGGCGATCCGGTGGACGACGCGACGAAGGTCTGGCCCGCGCAGCGCACGACGATCGATGCGGGCACGCTCGTGCTCGATCGCGTGGAGGCGCAGGACAGCGGGCCGTGCCGGGATGTGAATTACGACCCGACGGTGCTGCCGCAGGGGATCCAGGTGTCAGGGGATCCGTTGCTGGCGGCGCGGTCGGCGGCCTATGCGGATTCGTATCTGCGCAGGACGAGTGAAGAGGCCGGGGTGGCAGGCGTGGCGCGATTGAGTGGGGAGGGACGGTGATGAAGGCTTCGACGACGTTTAGCTTGCCGGCGCGGGTGCTGCACTGGGTGATGGCCGCGATGATCATCGCGATGCTGTTCATCGGGGTGGGGATGGTAGCGTCCGTTTCCGGGCGGCACGAGATCCTGGTAGCGATTCACAAGCCGCTGGGTGTGGCCGTGCTGGTGCTCGTGTGTGTGCGGATCGTGGTTCGGGTTCTGTCGAAGCCGCCGGCGTTGCCCGACGATCTGCCGTGGTGGCAGAAGGTTGCCGCGCACGGGTCGCATCTCGTGCTGTATGCGCTGATGCTCGCGATGCCGCTGATCGGGTGGGCGATGCTGTCGGCGGGCGGGTATCCGGTGACGCTGGGCGGTGGTGTGCAGCTGCCGGCGCTGGTGTCGGCTGATCCGGTGACGTTCGCGTGGCTCCGGGTCGCGCACCGGGTGCTGGCGTATCTGTTCTTCGCGACGTTCCTCGCGCACTTTGCCGCGGCGCTGTATCACGGGCTGATTCGGCGGGACGGTGTGGTGAGGGCGATGGTGGGGCGGTGAGCGACGGAGGGTTGCGTTCGATGCGGCGGGGCTGTTCACGGGCAACCGGGGCTGCTCCCGCCGTGTCGCTTATATATGACCGCTGGAGAGGTTCAGCGCCCCCCGGCACTGCATGTCAAAATAATTTCACAAAAGGGGTTGCGGAGTCCGGGGCAGGTGCTTAGAATCACGCCTCTTTCGCGCTAACGGAAACGCAGCGCGGGAAGAAAAAGGGAAGTGGTGCTGTTGAAGTCGGTTTTAGCGACTCCAGTGCAAACGAAATTAAACCGCAGTCGTCGCAACGAAGTAGTTAAAAAAGTTGTTGACGGATTTAAAAAAACGGTTGATAATCTCTCTTCTCTGCTGCTGAAAACGCAGCGCTGCTGGGAAACGCGAAGTTCCTCGCAGAATGCTCTTTAAAAATTAACAGCCGATAAGTGTGGGCGCTTGATGAAAGCGAGCTGATCCTCGGATCAGATAGCGAAAGTATCAAGAGTCTCACACTAAAGTAAGTCAGGTTTATGAAGTGATTCATATTCCTGTCAGCTTTGAGTGAGCGACCGGTTCTTAACCGAACCGAA
>NZ_JAAGPP010000295.1:0-3369 GCF_017104975.1 Burkholderia sp. Ac-20344 | reverse complement strand
GCGCCGACGTCGGTGCCGGCAGGGCCGCCGGCTCATGCGCGACCGGCCGCGCCACACCGCGCGACGGCGCGAGCACGATGCCGCCCGTCACACGCCAGCCCGACACGATCGCCTTCATCTGGCGCGTCTGCTCCTCGAGCGACGCGGCCGCGGCGGCCGCCTGCTCGACGAGCGCCGCGTTCTGCTGCGTGACCGAATCCATCTGGCCGACCGCGCGGTTGACCTGCTCGATGCCGGTCGACTGCTCTTCCGACGCGGCGCTGATCTCGCCCATGATGTCGGTCACGCGGCGCACGGCCTGCACGATCTCGTCCATCGTCGAGCCGGCGCGCGACACGAGCGCCGACCCGCTTTCGACCTTCCCGGCCGAGTCGCCGATCAGCTGCTTGATTTCCTTCGCCGCGCTCGCGCTGCGCTGCGCGAGCGAGCGCACCTCGCCCGCGACCACCGCGAAGCCGCGGCCCTGTTCGCCCGCGCGGGCGGCTTCGACCGCCGCGTTCAGCGCAAGGATGTTGGTCTGGAACGCGATGCCTTCGATCGTCCCGATGATGTCGACGACCTTGCCCGAGCTCGCCGCGATGTCCTGCATCGTCGACACGACCTGGCCGACCACGTCGCCGCCCTGCGTTGCGATGTCCGATGCGTTCACCGCGAGCTGGCTGGCCTGCCGCGCGTTCTCCGCGTTCTGCCGCACGGTGCCCGTCAGCTGCTCCATGCTCGATGCGGTTTCCTGCAGCGACGCGGCCTGCTCCTCGGTACGCTGCGACAGGTCGATGTTGCCGGTCGCGATCTCGCGCGCGCCGACGTCGATCGACTCGGTGCCGCGATGCACGGCCTGCACCATCGTCGTGACGGCGTCCTGCATCCGCTTGATGCCGCCGAACAGGCGGCCGATCTCGTTCGTGCTGGACACGTTGACCGGCTGCGTGAGGTCGCCGCCGGCGATGCGCTCGAAGTGCGCGATCGCGTCTTCCAGCGGCTGCACGATCAGCCCGCGCATCACGAAGCGGATCGCGATCACGACGACGAACGCGATCGCGATGCCGGCCGCGATCAGCCCGATCATCAGCGAGATCTGCGACTGCGTCGCGGCCTGGCGATCTTCCGCACGCTTCTGCAGCGACGCGACCACGGCCGACGCGGCCTGGTCGTACGCGACGAACATCGGGCTGATCTTGGTATCGGCGACCGCGTGGTACGCGGCCATGTCGCCCGCGCGCGCGGCCGCGAACTCGGGCTCGACGCCTTCCTTCACGATCGCCGTGTAACGGGTGGTCAGTTCGTCGACGAGCGCCTGCTCGACGCCGAGCTTCGGCGTCGACTGGAACGCCTGCCAGTTCTGGTTCGACTTCGCGTACAGCTCCTGCGCGCGGTCGAGCACCTTGGCCGCATCGGCCGTGTTGCCGGCTTCCGTCAGCGACCGGAAGCGGTCGAGCGACACGCGCGCGCGCAGCAGGTACGACGACGTGTCGTCGAGTGTATGGATCGCCGGCAGGTCGACGTGCGCGATCTCGTCGAGCGAGCGGCTCGCGTGATTCAGCGCGACCAGGCCGAGCCCGCCGACGGCTGCGGCCAGCGCCACGAGGATGAGTCCGACCGCCGTGAGCGTCGTGCGGATCGACCAGTTATGCAACATTGCAGATTCTCCCGAAATTCCTGCGCGCGCGGCGCGCTTACCCGCCGAGCGTCTCGATCAGCGCCATTTCACGGCTCGACATCAGCTTCTCGATGTCCATCAGGATCAGCATCCGGCCGTCGACCGTGCCGAGGCCCGTCAGGTACTCGGTCGTCAGCGTCGCGCCGAATTCCGGCGCCGGCATGATCTGGTCGGTCTGCAGCGTCAGCACGTCCGACACGCCGTCGACCACCATCCCGACCACGCGGTGCGCGACGTTCAGGATGATCACGACGGTCTGGTGGTCGTACTCGACGCGGCCGAGATGGAACTTGATCCGCATGTCGACGATCGGCACGATGATCCCGCGCAGGTTGATCACGCCCTTGATGAACTCGGGCGCGTTCGCGATGCGCGTGACGCTGTCGTAGCCGCGGATTTCCTGCACCTTCAGGATGTCGATCCCGTATTCCTCGTCGCCGAGCGTGAACACGAGGAATTCCTGTCCCGCCGCGTCGCCGTGTTCCGCGTCGCGGCGGCTCGTTGCCGCGTTCGCCGCGGCCGGATTGATCATTTGGACTTCAGCAGACACGTTTGCCCCCAATCGGTTGAATGGCGAGAGACATCAGAACATCGCGAGCTCGGCGCCGGCACGGGCGCCGTGCATCGCACGGGTTTCGCGGTTCAGCGCCGCGACGTCGACGATCAGCGCGACGCTGCCGTCGCCGAGGATGGTCGCCGCCGAGATGCCGTGCACCTTGCGGTAGTTGGTTTCGAGGTTCTTCACGACCACCTGCTGCTGGCCGACCAGCTCGTCGATCAGCATCGCGAAGCGGCGCCCCTCGGTTTCCATGATCGTGACGATCCCCTGGGTCGGGTCGGTGCGCGCGTCGTCGACCGAGAACACCTCGTGCAGCGCGACGAGCGGCAGGTATTCGCCGCGCACGCGCACCACGCGCTCGCCGTTGCCGACCGTGTAGATGTCGTCGTTCGACGGCTGCAGCGACTCCATCACGAAGTTCAGCGGCAGGATGAAGATCTCGTTGCCGACCTTCACCGACATCCCGTCGAGGATCGCGAGCGTCAGCGGCAGCACGATCCGCGTGGTCGTGCCGCGGCCGGCCTGCGACGTGATCTCGACGTGGCCGCCCATCGACTGGATGTTGCGCTTCACGACGTCCATCCCGACGCCGCGGCCCGACACGTCGGTCACCGTCTCGGCGGTCGAGAAGCCCGGCGCGAAGATCAGTTGCCACACTTCGTCGTCGCTGATGTTGTCGGACACCTGCATGCCCTGCTTCGCGGCTTTCGCGAGGATCCGCTCGCGGTTCAGGCCCGCGCCGTCGTCGCTCACCTCGATCACGATGTTGCCGCCGTGATGCGCGGCCGACAGCACGAGCTGGCCGACCGCGTCCTTGCCGGCGGCGACGCGCTTGTCGACCGTCTCGATCCCGTGGTCGAGGCTGTTGCGCACGAGGTGGGTCAGCGGATCGATGATCCGTTCGATCAGGCTCTTGTCGAGCTCGGTCGCCTGGCCGAACGTGACGAGCTCGACCTGCTTGCCGAGCTTGCCGGCGAGGTCGCGCACGAGCCGCGGGAAGCGGCTGAACACGTAGTCCATCGGCATCATGCGGATCGACATCACGGCTTCCTGCAGGTCGCGCGCGTTGCGCTCCAGCTGCGCCATCCCGTTGAACAGGCGGTCGTGCAGCGCCGGATCGAACGCGCTCGCGGTTTCCGCGAGCATCGCCTGA
>NZ_JAAGPP010000294.1:0-233 GCF_017104975.1 Burkholderia sp. Ac-20344 | reverse complement strand
AAAAAAAAAAAAAAAGATCTACCTCGTGGTCGGCTATCTAGCCGCCTAAAAATTACATCGCAGCATCAACCGCACCTCCGTTGCAGCTGTTTTACCATAATCATGTCAACTATGCTCTTATCGATACCTCTCTATGGCATTGACTGTGCTCACTCTCGTGCGCACACAAATAACAACCGCATCAGCACTGATGCTAAGAACTTCCATTTCTCATCCTTCGACTCAATCTACAT
>NZ_JAAGPP010000026.1:0-69981 GCF_017104975.1 Burkholderia sp. Ac-20344 | reverse complement strand
GTACGCGGCCGCGCTCGCCGCGCTGGCAGCCGCGGGCGGCTATGCGGCGCTCGCCGGCTTCAACGTGCCGGCGCAGCGCGCATGGTGGATGATCGCGGCCGGTGGCATCGCGTATCTGGCCGGGCGCAGCGTGCCGACGTCCGCGGTGCTGTGCGCGTCGCTCGGCGGCGTGCTGCTTGCCGATCCGTGGGCCGTGCTGTCGGCCGGGTTCTGGCTGTCGTTCGGGGCGGTCGCGGTGATCCTGCTGGCCGTGGCCGGCTGGCGTGCCGCGCGTGAGGCCGGTGCCGAAAGCGAGGAGGGCGACGGCACGGCCGGCCTGTCGAGCCGGTTGCGCGCGTGGAGTGCACGTGCGGGGCGCCGTATCGCCGAAGCCACGCGCGTGCAATACGCGGTGACGATCGGTCTCGCGCCGCTCACGGCTGCATGGTTCGCGCAGATATCCCTGTCGGGCCCGTTCGGCAATGCGTTCGCGATTCCGTGGGTCAGCTCGGTCGTGACGCCGGTCGTGCTGGCCGGCATCGGGCTGCCCGCGCCGCTCGATGCGTATGCGTTCCGCCTTGCGCACGCGGCGCTCGAACCGATGATGACGTTGCTGGGACACCTCGCCGACTGGCCGGCCGGCGTGTACTGGCTGCGCATGCCCGACTGGCCGGTGCTGGTGCTGGCCTGCGTGGGCGTCGCATGGGCGCTGATGCCGCGCGGCTGGCCGTTGCGCTGGGCGGCACCGCTCACGTGGCTGCCGCTCGTCGCGCCGGCAGCCGATGCGCCGCCGCCGGGTGGTTTCCGGCTGACGGTGCTCGACGTCGGGCAGGGGGCGTCGGTACTGGTGGAGACGGCGCGGCGCACCTTGCTGTTCGATGCGGGGCCGGGCGCGGAGTCGACCCATGCCGGCGCACGGATCGTCGCGCCTGCATTGCGTGCGCGCGGCATCGCGACGATCGATTCGCTCGTGCTCAGTCATGCGGATGCCGATCATGCGGGCGGCGCACCGGCCGTCTATGCGGCTGCCGACGTGCGCCAGCTGCTGGCCGGCATCGCGCCGAACAGCCGACTGTGGCGCGACGCCGCGGCCGCCGGCGTCGCCGACCGGCTGCCATGCGTGGCCGGGCAGCGCTGGACCTGGGACGGCGTCGTCTTCACGATGCTCTGGCCTCCGGATGGCACGGGCACGGGCTCGTCGAACGGGCAGTCGTGCGTGCTGCGCATCGACGCGGGCGGGACGTCCGCGCTGCTGACGGGCGACAACGAGGCGCGCGGCGAACGCCAGCTCGTGGACGCCGCGCGCGACACGCTGGCCGCGCAGATCCTGGTCGTTCCGCACCACGGCAGCCGCACGTCGTCGGTCGAGCCTTTCCTCGATTCGGTCGGGCCGCGCGTCGCGGTATTTCCTGTAGGCTATCGCAATCGTTTCGGACATCCGCACCGATCGGTTCTCGCCCGTTACGAGGCGCGCGGGATTCCGCTGCCGCGCACCGACCGCGACGGCGCCATACGGTTCGACGTTGCGCCGGCCGAAGGCGGTTTCGCGTTCGAGCGTTATCGCGACGCTCGGCGACGGTACTGGATGGATCGGTGATCGCGGCGAGGGCAGGCGTATCAATAGAGAAGGCCCGGGGCCCGCGCTCAATGCCGAGGCACGGGCCCGGCAGAATGCGAAGCATGAGGCCGGAGTAGGTGCTAAAGCGCCAACTCCGGTCGACAAAGGAGACATCGGCGTTTGAAGGACATCCTCCATTTCTCGCACGCGAACGGCTTTCCGGCGTCGACATACCGCACGATCTTCGCCGAACTGGCCGACGACTACGAGCTGCGCTACATCGAACGGATCGGCCACGACCGCCGCTACCCGGTGACGCGCGACTGGCCGCATCTCGTCGAGCAACTGCTCGACGACATCGGCAGCCGCTACGAGCGTCCCGTCTGGCTCGTCGGCCATTCGCTCGGCGGCTACCTGTCGCTGATGGCCGCGCTGAAGAAGCCGCAATGGGTGCGCGGCGTCGTGATGATCGACTCGCCGATCATCGCGGGCTGGCGCGCGGGAGCATTGCGCGCGAGCCAGTGGGCGGGGCTCGACGAGCGGCTGTCGCCGGCCGCCGCGACGCGCAACCGGCGCACGCGCTGGGTGAGCCGCGACGAAGTCTGGCGGCACTTCCGCGAGAAACCGGCGTTCGCCCGCTGGGACGAACGGATGCTGGCCGACTACATCGACTACGGGATCCCGCAGGCCGGCGCCGACGGCGAGCGCGCGCTCGCGTTCGACCGGCAGGTCGAATACCTGATCTACCGGACGCTGCCGCACACGCTCGGCCCACGGCTTGCGCACGGCGCGCCGGTGCCGCTCGGCTTTCTCGCCGGCACGCATTCGCGTGAAGTGCGCCAGGTCGGGCTCGATGCGACGCGCCGCGCGGCGCGCGGCCGCGTCGAATGGCTGGAAGGCAGCCACCTATTCCCGATGGAGCGGCCCCTCGAGACCGCCCGCGCATTGCAGCGGATGCTGAATTCGCTGAAGGCGGCGGAGGGCGATGTGTCGCACGGCGGCACCCCGCTCGCGAAGCGCGCCTGACGCACGGTTTTGGCGGCCGGGGCGCGGCCCCGGCGGGCGGTTGCGTCCCGGCGCGCACGGCTGGTGCGGGGCGTCGCGAAAGGGCACGATCATCGAGTCAATTGCTGAGAGAAGGGCGGGCTTTACGGTATAATCCGTTTTTCCCGCGAGCATCCAGCGATGACCAAATATGTTTTCGTCACCGGCGGCGTAGTTTCTTCCCTTGGCAAGGGTATTGCCGCCGCTTCCCTCGCCGCGATCCTCGAATCGCGCGGTCTGAAAGTCACCCTCCTCAAACTCGATCCCTACATCAACGTCGACCCCGGCACGATGAGCCCGTTCCAGCACGGCGAAGTGTTCGTGACGGAAGATGGAGCGGAGACGGACCTCGACCTCGGCCACTATGAGCGCTTCATCAGCACGAAGATGCGCAAGGCCAACAACTTCACGACCGGCCAGATCTACGAATCGGTGATCCGCAAGGAACGCCGCGGCGACTATCTCGGCAAGACCGTGCAGGTCATTCCGCACATCACGAACGAAATCCAGGCGTTCATCGAGCGCGGGGCCGCGTCGGCCACCTGCGGTGAGCCGGATGTCGCGATCGTCGAGATCGGCGGCACGGTCGGCGACATCGAATCGCTGCCGTTCCTCGAAGCCGCGCGCCAGATGAGCCTGCGCCTCGGCCGCAACAGCGCGTGCTTCGTGCACCTGACGCTGGTGCCGTACGTCGCGACGGCCGGCGAGCTGAAGACGAAGCCGACCCAGCACAGCGTGCAGAAGCTGCGCGAGATCGGCATCTTGCCGCACGTGCTGCTGTGCCGTGCGGATCGCCGCATTCCGGACGACGAATCGAAGAAGATCTCGATGTTCTCGAACGTGCCGGAAGACGCCGTGATCTCGGTGTGGGACGCCGACAGCATCTACAAGATTCCGCAGATGCTGCACGACCAGGGCCTCGACCGCATCATCTGCGAGGAACTGAAGCTGTCGCCGAAGGACGCCGACCTGACCATGTGGTCGGTGCTCGTCGAGAAGCTCGAGAACCCGAAGCACGAAGTGACGATCGGCATGGTCGGCAAGTACGTCGACCTGACCGAGTCGTACAAGTCGCTGATCGAGGCGCTGCGCCACGCATCGCTGCACACGTCGACCAAGGTCAACATCGAATACATCGACTCGGAAGAGATCGAGACGAACGGTGTCGACAGCCTGAAGCACCTCGATGCCGTGCTGGTGCCGGGCGGTTTCGGCCGTCGCGGCACGGAAGGCAAGATCGCGGCGATCCGCTATGCGCGTGAAGCCAAGGTGCCGTATCTCGGCATCTGCCTCGGCATGCAGCTCGCGGTGATCGAATTCGCGCGCGACGTCGTCGGCCTGAAGCAGGCGAACAGCACCGAATTCGAGCCGGACACGCCGGAACGCGTGGTCGCGCTGATCACCGAATGGTACGACCGCGACGGCAAGGTCGAGACGCGCACCGAGGAATCCGATCTCGGCGGCACGATGCGCCTGGGTTCGCAGCGCTGCCCGATCAAGCCCGGCACGATGGCGGAAGAAATCTATGGCAAGGACGTGAACGAGCGCCATCGCCACCGTTATGAAGTCAATAACCGCTTCGTGCCCCAGCTCGAAGCCGGCGGCCTTATCATCAGCGCCCGTACCCCGAGCGAGGATCTGCCGGAAATGATGGAACTGCCGCGTTCGATGCACCCGTGGTTCGTCGGCGTCCAGTTCCACCCAGAATTCACGTCCACGCCGCGTGACGGTCATCCCCTGTTCAAATCGTTCGTCGAAGCCGCGCTCGCCAACAAGCAAGCGCGCGGAGTGCAAGCATGAAGCTGTGCGATTTCGAGGTCGGTCTCGACAAGCCTTTCTTCCTGATCGCGGGTACCTGCGTCGTCGAATCGGAGCAAATGACGATCGACACGGCAGGCCGCCTGAAGGAGATCTGCGCGAAGCTGAACGTTCCGTTCATCTACAAGTCGTCCTACGACAAGGCAAACCGCAGCTCGGGCAAGTCGTTTCGCGGCCTCGGAATGGACGAGGGCCTGCGGATCCTGTCCGAGGTGAAGCGCCAGCTCGGCCTGCCGGTGCTGACCGACGTGCATGCGATCGACGAGATCGAGCAGGTCGCGTCGGTCGTCGACGTGCTGCAGACGCCGGCGTTCCTGTGCCGCCAGACCGATTTCATCCATGCGTGCGCGCGCTCGGGCAAGCCCGTCAACATCAAGAAGGGCCAGTTTCTCGCCCCGCACGACATGAAGAACGTGATCGACAAGGCGCGCGACGCGGCCCGTGAAGCGGGGCTGTCGGAAGACCGCTTCATGGCGTGCGAGCGCGGTGTCTCGTTCGGCTACAACAATCTCGTGTCGGACATGCGTTCGCTCGCGATCATGCGCGAGACGAGTGCGCCGGTCGTGTTCGACGCGACCCACTCGGTGCAGCTGCCGGGCGGGCAGGGCACGAGCTCGGGCGGCCAGCGCGAATTCGTGCCGGTGCTCGCACGTGCGGCGGTCGCGACGGGCGTCGCAGGCCTCTTCATGGAAACGCACCCGAATCCGGCGGAGGCGAAGTCGGACGGCCCGAACGCGGTGCCGCTGAACCGGATGGGCGCGCTGCTGGAGACACTCGTCACGCTCGACCAGGCGGTGAAGCGCAATCCGTTCCTGGAAAACGATTTCAATTAAAGATCGAATGAACCTTGCGACGGCTTCGCGCGTCAGTAGCGAAAGCGGTTCAGGCGCGCGCGCCGTCGCAGTTTGAAGAATCCATCGTCATTCTCAGAGGAAACCCATGAGTGCAATCGTAGATATCATCGGCCGCGAGATTCTGGATTCGCGCGGCAACCCCACCGTCGAATGCGACGTGCTGCTCGAATCGGGCACGATGGGCCGCGCGGCGGTGCCGTCGGGCGCGTCCACCGGCTCGCGTGAAGCGATCGAACTGCGCGACGGCGAAGCCGGCCGCTACAACGGCAAGGGCGTGCTGAAGGCAGTCGAGCACATCAACACCGAAATCTCCGAAGCCATCATGGGCCTCGACGCGTCGGAACAGGCGTTCCTCGACAAGACGCTGCTCGAGCTGGACGGCACCGACAACAAGTCGCGCCTCGGCGCGAACGCGATGCTGGCCGTGTCGATGGCCGTCGCGAAGGCGGCCGCCGAAGAGGCAGGCCTGCCGCTGTACCGCTACTTCGGCGGTTCGGGCGCAATGCAACTGCCGGTGCCGATGATGAACATCGTCAACGGCGGCGCGCACGCGAACAACAGCCTCGACATCCAGGAATTCATGATCGTCCCGGTCAGCCAGCCGACGTTCCGTGAAGCCCTGCGTTGCGGCGCGGAAGTGTTCCACGCACTGAAGAAGATCCTGAGCGACCGCGGCATGAGCACGGCAGTCGGCGACGAAGGCGGCTTTGCGCCGAACTTCGGCAGCAACGACGAGTGCCTGTCGACGATCCTGCAGGCGATCGAGAAGGCCGGCTACCGTGCGGGTGAAGACGTGCTGCTCGCGCTCGACTGCGCGGCATCCGAGTTCTACCACGACGGCAAGTACCAACTGGCGGGCGAAGGCCTGCAACTGTCGTCGGCCGAATTCACCGACTACCTCGCGACGCTCGCCGACAAGTTCCCGATCGTGTCGATCGAGGACGGCATGCACGAAAGCGACTGGGAAGGCTGGAAGCTGCTGACCGACCGCCTCGGCAAGAAGGTGCAACTGGTCGGCGACGACCTGTTCGTCACGAACACGCGCATCCTGAAGGAAGGCATCGAGAAGGGCATCGCGAACTCGATCCTCATCAAGATCAACCAGATCGGTACGCTGACCGAAACGTTCGCGGCCATCGAAATGGCGAAGCGCGCAGGCTACACGGCCGTGATCTCGCACCGATCGGGCGAAACGGAAGATTCGACGATCGCCGACATCGCGGTCGGCCTGAACGCCGGTCAGATCAAGACGGGTTCGCTGTCGCGCAGCGACCGTATCTCGAAGTACAACCAGCTGCTGCGTATCGAGGAAGATCTCGGCGACATCGCGAGCTACCCGGGTAAATCGGCTTTCTATAACCTGCGCTAACGCGCTACTATCGGGTTCGTCATATCGACGCCGCTCTGTGCATGTGCGCGGAGCGGCGCTTCTTATATCTGCGGTTCTTACATGCGGCTTGTCACTGTCGTCCTGATTGCCTTGCTGGCGCTCATTCAGTACCCCCTATGGTGGGGACACGGCGGCTGGCTGCGGGTGCATGAATTGCGTCAGCAGCTCGACGACCAGCTCCAGAAGAATGCGGACGAGAAGCTGCGCAACGAGCGCACTGCAGGCGAGGTGCAAGATCTGCAGAGCGGTACCGCGGCCATCGAGGAGCGTGCGCGCTACGAGATGGGCATGGTGAAGGACGGCGAGGTATTCGTGCAGTTCGTGTCGCCGAATGCGCCGGCCGTGCCGCTGAACAACACGCCGTCGAATACGTCGACGCGCGGCGCCGTGTCCGCGGCGCCGGTGCGTGTCGTGCCGAATCCGCAGTCGATCGCGAAGCCGTCGCGGCATCATGGCGGCGACAAGGGCAAGGCCGCACATCACTGAGCACGGTTGCTCGAACCCATTGAAAAAGCGCGGGAAATGCCGCGCTTTTTTATTTCCTGCTGGTAGTCAATCGGCTGAGCGATGCACGCTCACCACCACCATCCCGGGTAGCCGTAGCTGATGCCCGTGCCCCAGCGATTGCCCCATCCGCCGTAATACCCGCCGTAGACGGTCACGGGCGGTGGCGAGTAATAGGCCCATGCGCGCGCGGCCGCTTCGGCTGCCATCGCGCTGTTCTGTTCGCGCAGCACCTGCTGGTCGATCTCGTCATAGCGCTTGCGTTCGGCGCTCGACAGCGCGGGCGGCTGGCCGCCCGATACACCGGGTTCGGGCAGGCGGCTCAGGATCGTGGAAGTCGGCGGCGGCATCGCGCAGCCGGCCAGCGCGAGCGTGCCGGCGGCAACGCTCGTCAGGACGATGATGCGAAACGGTCGATGAAGCGGTCGATGAAACGGTCGATGAAGCGGGCGATTCATGTGTTTCTCCTGCAGCGCGCCGACGGCGGGAAGCGGCTTGCGCCGAAGTGCGGGACTTCGACGCGTGAGCCGTGCGTGCGACGCTCGTGCGTCATTATGCGCCCGTGCCCGGATGGCGGGCATCGGGCCGCCGCTCAGTGACGCTGGTCGGTCGCGGGCGCGATGCCCGTCTCGACGCCGGGTGCGGCGAACAGCTGCGCGACGTCGACCGGATCGAATTCGTAGCGCTGGTTGCAGAACTCGCAATGGATCTCGACGTGGCCGCGCTCGACGATCACGCTGTCGACTTCTTCGCGGCCGAGCATGCGCAGCATCGCACCGACCTTCTCGCGCGAGCACGAGCACTGGAAGCGCGTGCCGGCCGGTTCGAAGTGCTGCACGTTTTCCTGCCAGAACAGCCGGCGGAACACCACTTCCGGTTCGACCTCGAGCAGTTCCTGCGCGGACAGCGTACCGCCGAGCGTGCAGACGCGCTCCCACGTATCGGTATCGGTTTCGGCATTACGCGGCACGATGCCGCCGTCGCCCGGCAGCTTCTGCAGCAGCATGCCGACAGCGCGGTCGCGATCGGCCGCGAGCCACATCCGCGTGTCGAGCTGCTCCGAGTGATGCATGTAATGCTCGAGCACCTGCGAGACGGATTCGAGCGGGCCGTCGACGCCGTTGAGCGGCACGATGCCCTGGTACGGCTGCTGGCCCGGCAGCTTGTTGGCCGGGTCGAGCGTGATCACGCAACGGCCGTGACCGCTCGCATTGACGAGCGACGCGAAGCTCGTGTCTTCGCCGATCGTCTGCGCCGCGTCGCCGGCGAACTTCGCGGTGGCCCGCATCGACAGATCCGAACCGCACTGGACGACCAGCATCTGGACCGGCCCGTCGCCGAAGATCTGCATGATCAGGGTGCCGTTGAATTTCAGGTTCGCGGACAGCAGCGCGCACGCGGCCATCATCTCGCCGAGCACCGTGCGCACGGGGGCAGGGTAGTCGCGGCGGGAGAGCACTTCCTGCCACGTATTGCGCAGCGAAACGATCTCGCCGCGCACGGGCGCCGCATTGAACATGAATTTCTGTAACTGGTCGCTCACTCTTCTTCCTTGAAATCCGTGCGAATCACCCGATCCGCACGAGTTGCTCCTTGAAATGCGCACGCCGCTCGACGTATGTCGTCGCGTTCGTGCGCAGCCGCGCAATGTCTTCCGCCGACAGCCCGCGCACGACTTTCGCCGGTGCGCCGAGAATCAGCGAGTTGTCCGGGAACGTCTTGCCTTCCGTCACGACCGCGCCGGCACCCACCAGACAGTTGCGGCCGATTACCGCGCCATTCAAGACCACCGCCTGGATACCGACCAGCGAACCTTCGCCGATCGTGCAGCCGTGCAGCATGGCCTGGTGCCCGATCGTCACGTTTTCGGCAATCGTCAGCGGAAAGCCGGGGTCGGTATGCAGGACCGCGCCTTCCTGGACGTTGCTGCCTGCGCCGACGGTAATCGTCTCGTTGTCGCCGCGAATCGTCGCGCCGAACCAGACGCTCGCGTTCTCCTCGAGCACGACCTTGCCGATGATGGCCGCCGTATCGGCGACGAATACGCTTTCGTGGATCGTCGGGGCCGTATCGCCCAGCTTGTAGATCGTCACGGAGTCTCCTTGTCTCTTCGGTGATGGGCGCCGGTAGAATGGCGCGTCCGGTTTGCCCGGCGCAATTGCATTGCGCCGCGGAACAATCGCCTATTGTAAACCGTCGAGTGCGTGCGCTCCCGCGATGCGCGCGCAGGGTGTCCCCGTTTATGAGCATGGAGTCTTCTTCTTTCGGCAATGTGCCCGCCTGCGTGCGCCGCGCCGCGCTTGCCGCGCTGCGTGACGCGGAACCCGCGGCCAAGGCCGCACAGGTGCGCTTGCTCTACGAGGCGCTGCTGTCCGGGCAGGCAACGATCGCCCCGTCGCTCGAATTGCCCGAGCCGGCCGATCTGCCTGGGCGCCCGGCGCGCCCGCCGCTCGTCGAGCCGCGCCAGCTCGAGCGGCGCAGCATGCGTTCGCCCGAAGGGCGCGCCGTGCTGCTGCACGCGCTTGCCCATATCGAGTTCAATGCGATCAACCTGGCGCTCGACGCGGTCTGGCGCTTCGCGGGCCTGCCGGGCGTTTTCTACGCGGACTGGCTGAAGGTCGCGGCCGAGGAGGCCTATCACTTCACGCTGCTGTCCGAGCGCCTGGCGGCATTCGGGCATGTGTATGGCGATTTTCCCGCGCACAACGGTCTGTGGGAGATGTGCGAGCGGACCAAGGGCGATGTGCTGGCGCGCATGGCGCTCGTGCCGCGCACGCTCGAGGCCCGCGGGCTCGACGCCTCGCCGCCGATCCGTGCGCGGCTCGTACAGGCGGGCGACGATGCGTCGGCCGCGATCCTCGACGTGATCCTGCGCGACGAAATCGGCCATGTCGCGATCGGCAACCGCTGGTTCCGGCATGTGTGCGACGAAGCCGGCCGCGATCCCGTGCCGACCTACCGGCAGCTCGCCGAGCAATACCATGCGCCGCGGCTGCGTGGCCCGTTCAATTTCGATGCACGCCGCGATGCCGGATTCGAGCAGGCCGAACTCGACGAACTGGCCGCGCAGGACGGGGCGGACGGCAGCGCGCCACGCTAGCCGGCTCGCGTTCGGCCGCGTTTCGACTGTCTCCGCCGTCCCGTGCGCCCGGCAGATGGGCGCTGCCCGGCGGCTCCTTGCGTCCTGGCGCCGCTAGAGCGGTGCCTCGATTGCCGGACACCGGAACGAAGGTGTCGCCGCTATAATCGAACGACCATTCTTTTTTCTGGCGGCTGCAATGAATGCCTCGAGTTCTGTTTCCGATTTCGTCACGGTGCGCGGTGTCCAGCTGCATGTCCGGCGCTGGGGCCGGCCCGATGCGCCGACGCTGTTCATGCTGCACGGCTGGATGGACGTCGCGGCGTCGTTCCAGTTCGTCGTCGATGCGCTCGCGGGCGACTGGCAGGTGATCGCGCCCGATGCGCGCGGTTTCGGGTTGTCCGACTGGCCGGTCGCGCGGCAGGGCGGCGGCCACTATTGGTTCCACGAATACCTGGGCGACCTCGATGCGCTTGTCGACCACTATGCGCCGACCGGCGAAGTCAACCTGGTCGGGCACAGCATGGGCGCGAACGTCGTGTGCCTGTATGCCGGCGCGCGGCCGGAGCGCGTGCGGCGCGTGGTCGATCTCGAGGGTTTCGGGCTTGCCCCCGCGCGGGCCGAGCAGGCGCCGCGCCGGCTGCGCGGCTGGCTAGACGAGTTGCGCGAACCGCCCGCGCTGCGCCCTTATGCGTCACTCGACGACGTGGCGGCGCGCCTGACCAGGACCAATCCGCGGCTCGACCCGCGCCGCGCCGCGTTCCTCGCCGCGCACTGGTCGAAGCGCGGCGACGACGGCCTCTACCACCTGCTGGCCGACCCCGCGCACAAGATGCCGGGCCCGCAGCTGTACCGGCTCGACGAAGTGATGGCCACCTGGGCGCAGGTGCGCGCGAAGGTGCTGCATGTCGAGGCCGTCAATTCGCCGACGCTGGCGTACATTGCCGGCGACATCCCGCTGCCGGAATTCAAGGCGCGTTTCAACGCGTTCCCCGACTGGCGCGAAAAGCTCGTCGAGGATGCCGGCCACATGGTGCATCACGACCAGCCCGAGCAGATCGCGGCGCTGATCGAGGCGTTCTGCGCATAAGCGCGTGATGGCAGCGGCGGGGCAGGCGGCCGGCGCATTGCCGCGTTGCAGTAGAATGAAGCCTTACCTGCCATGCCGACAATGAACGCTGATCTCCACTGCCATTCGAATGTTTCCGACGGGTTGCTGTCGCCTGCCGACGTCGCGCGCCGCGCCCATGCCGGCGGCGTGACCCTGTGGGCGTTGACCGACCACGACGAGATCGGCGGCCAGGCGGCAGCGCGCAGCGAGGCGGAAGCGCTTGGCATGCGCTACCTGAGCGGCGTCGAGATTTCCGTCACGTGGGCGTCGCGCACCGTGCACATCGTCGGCCTGAATGTCGACCCCGCGAATCCGGTGCTGGTCGACGGCCTGTACCGCACGCGCCACGGCCGCGCGGCGCGCGCGGTGGCAATCGGCGAGCAGCTCGCCACGCTCGGCATTCCCGGCGCATACGAAGGCGCGCTGAAGTACGTGTCGAATCCCGACCTGATCTCGCGCACGCACTTCGCCCGCTTTCTCGTCGAGAACGGGCACGCCACGTCGACGTCCGACGTGTTCGATCGCGTGCTCGGCGACGGCAAGCCCGGGTTCGTCCCGCACCGCTGGGCGACGCTGCCCGACGCCGTCGCGTGGATTCGGGCGGCCGGCGGCGAAGCCGTGGTCGCGCATCCGGGTCGTTACCGCTATACGCCCGTCGAATTCGACGCGTTCTTCGGCGAGTTCATCGATCTGGGCGGCCGCGCGATCGAAGTCGTCACGGGCAGCCACACGCCCGACCAGTACCGCGAATACGCGGACGTCGCACGCCGCTTCGGCTTCGAAGCGTCGCGCGGCTCGGATTTCCATGCGCCAGGCGAGGGCCGTGTCGAGCTCGGCAGCCTGCCGCCGTTGCCGCCCGACCTGACACCGGTCTGGGACCGCTGGCTCTGACGCCGGGCGGCGGCCCGCCGTCCGCGTTGCCGCCGGCGCGCGCATCCGACTTTTCCCCTTTTACGTACCCCCATGTCCCAGTTCTTCAGGATTCACCCGGATAATCCGCAGCCGCGCCTGATCAAGCAGGCCGTGGAGATCGTCAGCAAGGGCGGCGTGATCGCGATGCCGACCGATTCAAGCTATGCGCTCGCGTGCCATCTCGACGACAAGGACGCGGTCGAGCGCGTGCGCCGGATTCGCGGCCTCGACGAGAAGCAGCACCTGTCGCTGCTCGTGCGCGACCTGTCGGAGCTCGCCAACTTCGCGATGGTCGACAACCGCCGGTACCGGCAGATCAAGTCGGTGACGCCCGGCCCGTACGTCTTCATCCTGCAGGCGACGAAGGAAGTGCCGCGCCGGCTGTCGCACCCGTCGCGCAAGACGATCGGGCTGCGCGTGCCCGAGCACGCGATCACGCTCGCGTTGCTGGAATCGCTTGGGCAGCCGCTGCTCGGCACGACGCTGATCCTGCCGCCGGACGACGAGCCGCTCAACGATCCCGAAGACATCCGCGCGCGGCTCGAGAAGCAGGTCGACCTCGTGATCGACGGTGGCGCATGCCCGCGCGAGCCGTCGACGGTGATCGACCTGACCGGCGACGAACCCGAGCTCGTGCGCGCGGGGCGCGGTGCGCTCGAGCCGTTCGGACTCTCGGCGGCGTAAGCGCGCCGTTCCATTTTTTGCGCGAGTGCGCTTGTTACAATAACGCGATATGGATGCTTCCCTGATACAGACCATCGCCGTCTACGCGCTGCCCGTGATCTTCGCGATCACGTTGCACGAGGCCGCGCACGGCTACGCCGCCCGCCTGCTCGGCGACAACACCGCCTACATGATGGGGCGCGTGTCGTTCAACCCGATGCGTCACATCGATCCGCTCGGCACGATCGCGATCCCGCTCGCGATGTATTTCCTGACGGGCGGCGCGTTCCTGTTCGGCTATGCGAAGCCGGTGCCGGTGTCGTTCGGCAACCTGCGCGATCCGCGCTGGGGCAGCCTGTGGGTGTCGCTCGCAGGCCCGGCCTGCAACTTCGTGCAGGCGCTGATCTGGGGCGTGCTGACCCTCGTGCTGCCCGCCGTCGGCATCGACGAGCCGTTCTTCACGCGGATGGCGTTTGCCGGCGTGAGCGCGAACCTCGTGCTCGGCGTGCTGAACCTGTTTCCGCTGCCGCCGCTCGACGGCGGCCGCATCCTGGCGGCGCTGCTGCCGACGAAGCAATCGATCGCGCTGTCGCGCATCGAGCCGTACGGTTTCATCATCGTCCTCGTGCTGGTCGCGACGGGCGTGCTGACGAACTTCTGGCTGCGCCCGCTCGTCAACGTCGGCTACGCCGTCCTGAGCGCCATCCTGTCCCCATTCGCCTCGCTCCTCTAACGACAATCATGTTCCCTGAACGTATTTTCTCCGGCATGCGGCCCACCGGGTCGCTGCACCTCGGTCATTACCACGGCGTGCTGAAAAACTGGGTGAAGCTGCAGTCCGAGTACCCGTGCTTCTTCTGCGTCGTCGACTGGCATGCGCTGACGACGCACTACGAGACTCCCGAGGTCATCGAGAAGAACGTGTGGGACGTGCTGATCGACTGGCTCGCGTCCGGCATCGACCCGGCGCAGGCCACGCTGTTCATCCAGAGCAAGGTGCCCGAGCATGCCGAACTCGCGCTGCTGCTCGGCATGAGCACGCCGCTCGGCTGGCTCGAACGCGTGCCGACCTACAAGGAGCAGATGGAGAAGCTGAAGGACAAGGATCTGTCGACCTACGGCTTCCTCGGCTACCCGGTGCTGATGGCGGCCGACATTCTGCTGTATCGCGGCTCGCTCGTGCCGGTCGGTGAAGACCAGGTGCCGCACGTCGAGATGACGCGCGAGATCGCGCGCCGCTTCAACTACCTGTACGGCCGCGAGCCGGGCTTCGAGGAGAAGGCGCTCGATGCCGCGAAGAAACTCGGCGGCAAGCGCGCGAAGCTCTATCACGAGCTGCGCAACGCCTATCAGCAGGAGGGCGACGACGAGGCGCTCGAACAGGCGCGCGCGATGCTGCAGGAGTCGCAGAGCCTGTCGATGAGCGACCGCGAGCGCCTGTTCGGCTATCTCGAAGGCGCGCGCAAGATCATCCTCGTCGAGCCGCAGGCGCTCCTGACCGAAGCATCGCGGATGCCGGGACTCGACGGGCAGAAGATGTCCAAGTCGTACGGCAACACGATCGGCCTGCGTGAAGACGCCGAGACGATCACGAAGAAGGTCCGCACGATGCCGACCGATCCCGCGCGCGTGCGCCGCACCGATCCGGGCGATCCCGACAAGTGCCCGGTGTGGCAGTTGCACCAGGTCTATACGGACGAAGCGACGCACGACTGGGTGCAGAAGGGCTGCCGCTCGGCGGGTATCGGCTGCCTCGACTGCAAGCAGCCGGTCGTCGAAGGCATCCTGCGCGAGCAACAACCGATGCTCGAGCGCGCGCAGAAGTACATGGACGATCCGTCGCTGCTGCGCGCGATCGTCGCGGACGGTTGCGACAAGGCGCGCAAGTATGCGACGGAAACGATGCGCGACGTGCGCGACGCGATGGGCCTGTCGTACAACTGATCGACCGCATGAGTGCATCCGTCATCGCCGCCGCGGGCGGTCACGTCGTCCAGGCCGAGCCGTCGCGCTGGGTCGCGCAATGGTCGCGGCTTGTGCCGGCAGGCGGCGCGGTGCTGGATGTCGCCGCGGGCAGTGGCCGCCATGCGCGCTGGTTCGCGGCGCACGGGCATCCGGTCGTCGCACTCGACCGCAACCCGGACGCACTGGCCGCGTTGCGTGCGATTCCGGGCGTCGACGCCCGCGACGCCAATCTCGAAGGCGCGCCGTGGCCGTTGCCGGCCGGCGAGCAGTTTTCGGCGGTGATCGTCACGAATTACCTGCATCGTCCGCTCTGGCCCCATCTGCTCGATGCGGTGGCGCCGGGCGGCGTGCTCATCTACGAAACCTTCGCGCAAGGAAACGAAACGGTCGGGAAACCGTCCAACCCCGCGTTCCTGCTCGCCCCGGGCGAGCTGCTGGGCGCCGTGCACGGCCGCCTGCGGGTGGTCGCGTACGAGGACGGGTTCGTCGCCGCGCCGCGCGAGGCGTTCGTCCAGCGTCTCTGCGCAGTGTGCGAGGGCGCGACCCCGAAGGCGGGGGCGGGAATTCCACGTTACGAACTGCCCGGCTAATCCGCTACAATCTCAACGTTTACCGGTACATAATCTCAATCGCGTTTCATGGCTAACGGCACCCAAGACGGCATTCAAATCCGCGGCAGCATCCCCGCGATCGTCACCCCGATGCTCGAAGACGGCAGTCTCGACCTGCCGGCGTTTCGCAAACTGATCGACTGGCATGTCGCGGAAGGCACCGATGCGCTCGTCGTGGTCGGTACGAGCGGCGAGTCGGCAACGCTCAACGTCGAAGAGCACATCCTGATGATCCGCACGGCGGTCGAGCATGCGGCGAAACGCATCCCGATCATCGCCGGCGCGGGCGGCAACTCGACCGCCGAGGCGATCGAGCTGACGAAGCACGCGAAGGCCGTCGGCGCGGACGCGACGCTGCAGGTCGTGCCGTACTACAACAAGCCGACGCAGGAAGGCATGTATCGTCACTTCAAGGCGATCGCCGAAGCGGTCGACCTGCCGGTGATCCTGTACAACGTGCCGGGCCGCACGGTCGCGGACATGGCGAACGAGACGATGCTGCGCCTCGCGGACGTCCCGGGCATCATCGGCGTGAAGGAAGCGACCGGCAACATCGATCGCGCCGCTCACCTGATCAAGGCCGCGCCGAAGCATTTCGCGATCTACAGCGGCGACGATCCGACCGCGATCGCGCTGATGCTGCTCGGCGGCCACGGCAACATCTCGGTGACGGCGAACGTCGCACCGCGCGCGATGAGCGACCTGTGCCGCGCGGCGCTGGCCGGCGACGTACAGACGGCTCGCGCGCTGCACATGAAGCTGCTGTCGCTGCACAAGAACCTGTTCATCGAGGCGAACCCGATTCCGGTGAAGTGGGCGCTGCAGGCGATGGGCAAGATGCAGGGCGGCATCCGGCTGCCGCTCACCGCGCTCGACGAGCGCTGCCACGAAGCCGTGCGTTCGGCCCTCGTCGAGGCCGGCGTCCTCGCCTGATGCCGAGGCGGCCGCGTCCTGCGGCCGCCGGCTCGAACCCTGATAACCCGCACCGGCCGGCTCCGTCCGGCGCCGCTCCTGACGAGCGTTCTAGCAAGACGAAGGATTTCATGAAACGTTTCGCCTTTTCCTCTCGCGCCATCCAGATGTCGGTGGTGGCGCTGGCGCTGGGCGCGCTCGCCGGCTGCGATACGCTGAACGAATATCTGGCCCCCGACCGGGTCAACTACAAGAACACCGGTTCGGCGCCGCCGCTCGCGGTGCCGAGCGACCTGAAGCCAGTGCCGACGACGCAGCAGTTCGTCGCGCCGCCGAGCAACGCCGGCCTCGGCACGCTGCCGCCGCGGGTCACGACGCAGGCCGGCAACGCGACCGACGGCATCCCGAGCGCGCAGGATCCGCTCGGCATGCACATCGAGCGCGACGGCGACCGCCGCTGGCTCGTCGTCGATGGCCGGACGCCCGAGCAGCTGTGGCCGATCCTGAAGGAGTTCTGGCAGGAGAACGGCTTCTCGCTGAAGACCGATGCGCCGTCGACGGGCATCATGGCCACCGACTGGGCCGAAAACCGCGCGAACATTCCCGACGACTGGTTCCGCCGCACGATCGGCAAGGTCATCGATTTCGCGTACTCGTCCGGCACGCGCGATCGCTTCCGTACGCTCGTGAACCGCACGTCGGACGGCAACACCGACATCTCGATCACGCACAGCGCGATGGAAGAAATGATGGTCGGCCCGCAGGGCGGCACGTCATCGCGCTGGGAAGAGCGTCCGCGTAACCCGGTGCTCGAAGCGGTATTCCTGTCGAAGCTGATGCAGAAGTTCGGCCTGACCGATGCGCAGGCGAAACAGCTGCTGACCGATGCGCGTCCCGCGACGGCACCGGCGCAGGTCAGCGACACGAGCAGCGGCGGGGCGACACTGCAGCTGGCCGAGTCGTTCGACCGCGCATGGCTGCGCGTGGGCCTGGCGCTCGACCGCACCAACTTCACGGTCGACAATCGCGATCGCGAGAAGGGCGTGTACACCGTGCGCTACGCGAACACGATGGAAGAGCTCAAGCGCGACGGCCTGTTCGGCAAGCTGTTCTACGGCGGCCCGTCGGCCGCGAAGCCGGGCAAGGAATACCTCGTCAACGTGCGCGCGCAGGGCAACGGCGGCACGCAGGTCGCGGTGGTTGGCGCGAACGGCCAGGTCGACAACTCGTCGGACGCGCAGCGGATCATTTCGCTGCTCCACGCGCAGCTGAACTGAGCGCGTGCGTTTCGCCAGCCTCGGAAGCGGCAGCGAAGGCAACGCGCTGGTCGTCGAGGCCTCGAGCGGCACGACGACCACCCGCGTGCTGCTCGACTGCGGCTTTTCCGCCAAGGAGGTCGAGCGCCGGCTCGGCCGACTGAATCTCTGCATCGGCGATCTCGATGCGATCCTCATTACCCACGAACACAGCGACCACGTCGGCAGTGCGCTGACGCTCGCTCGCCGCGCATCGCTGCCGCTCTACATGAGCTGGGGCACCGCGCGCGCGGTCGGCGCGGACGAGGCCGATGTCGATCTCCACGTGCTGTGGGGCGACGAGACGGCCGCGATACGCGATCTGGCGGTGATGCCCTATACGGTCCCTCACGATGCGCGCGAACCGCTCCAGTTCGTCTTTATGGACGGCGCCAGCCGGCTCGGCGTGCTGACGGACGTCGGCATGGCCACGCCGCACATCACGACCGTCCTGAGCGGCTGTGACGCGCTGGTGCTCGAATCCAACCACGACACCGCAATGCTGGCCGCGAGCCGCTATCCGCAGTCGCTGAAAGCGCGCATCGGCGGCAACCACGGCCACCTGAGCAACGACGCGGCGGCGGACATCCTCGCGTCGCTCGAACGCAGCCGCCTCCAGCACCTGGTCGCAGCGCACCTGAGCCAGCAGAACAACCTGCCGGAACTGGTCCGCCAGGCGTTTGGCGGCGTACTGGGGACGAGTGGGGAGGACGTGGTCGTGGCCACGCAGGACGCGGGCTTCGACTGGCTGGCGCTCGGATGAGCGGGGCAGGGCCGCCGCGGCGGCACGGTGCGACTAGCCCGGTGGCAGGCGCTGAAACGACAGACGTAAAAAAACCGGCCCTCGGGCCGGTTTTTTTCAGCTGACGCTGAGGCTTACTGGCTTGCGCCCGAAGCCGGAGCAGCCGTCGCTGCCGAAGCAGCCGACGCCACTGCAGCCGCAGCGTCGCTCGCAGCAGCCGTTGCCGACGAAGCAGCAGCCGAAGCGTCGCTCGCAGCACCAGCAACTGCCGAAGCAGCCGTCGAAGCAGCAGCAGCTGCGTCGCTTGCAGCCGACGAAGCAGCTTGATCAGCGCTCTTGTTGCAAGCAGCCAGTGCAACAGCAGCCAACAGGGAAGCTACGAGGAGGGATTTCTTCATGATCACGTCCTTTTATGGTTAAAGGTAAGCAACAGCGCGAAACAATACCGGTAATGTGCTCCAACACCGACCTGGGCCGCTGGTGGAGACGCACTTCTAGAGCGTGAATCTTCCCTACGGCTTGGGCGGAAATTATATGCACTTTCCTATCGACCGTCGACAAATGCGGGGTCAATACGTTGTCTTTCCCATACAGAATTTGATCCGTACGGGCATACGGGGCGACTCACACTAATTCCGGTTTCCGACCCGTATCCAGCCCGCACGATACCACTCGTGCAACAAGGCTGTCATTGAAGGACCCCGGGATAGTGTTACAAACCGTTTCGCCTCCATCTGGCGTTGATTGGCCAGTTCGGGCAGCCATTCGCTGGCCTGCTCGAGCGGTCCTTCCTCGCCATTAATGAAGTACGAGCGCGCGTTATACATCAATGCAGCCCTTCTGTCGAGACAAACGCCGCGGCGTGACGCTTGCGTGACGAACGCGGCCTCGGACAGCGGGCGCGCGGGCGGGTCGAAAACGACGTTCGGCTTGGGCTCGCTCAGGTAGCAGCCGAGGAACTCGGCGACGTCGCGCTTGCGCCAGCGGATCGCGTCGACGATCTCGGCAACGCGCTCGACCAGCGCCGGAGGCAGTTGCGCGGGTGTGTCGACGGCCGGCTGCTTCGGATCGCGGTAGAGGTCGTCACCGCCCCTGTCGTGCAGGCCGCCGCGCTCCGCGAGATAGTACAGGAACTGGGCGCCCAGTTCGCCGGCGGACGGGGCCCGGAAGCCGATCGAGCAGGTCATGCATTCGCCTTCTGCAACGCCGTCGTGCGCAATGTGCGGCGGCAGGTAGAGCATGTCGCCGGGCTCCAGCACCCATTCGTCGCTCGGCTCGAAGTTCTCGAGGATCTTCAGCGGCACGTCCGGTTGCAGCGACAGGTCCTTCTGCGCACCGACGCGCCAGCGGCGCCGGCCTTCGACCTGCAGCAGGAAGACGTCATACGAATCGAAGTGCGGGCCGACGCCGCCGCCGTCCGTCGCATACGAGATCATCAGGTCGTCCAGGCGCGCGTCGGGGATGAAGCGGAAGCGGTCGAGCAGCGCGCGCGCCGCATCGACGTGCAGGTCGAGCCCTTGCACGAGCAGGGTCCAGGCCTTGCGCGTGACGACGGGCAGGGAACCGGGCTCGAACGGGCCGTGCGCCAGTTGCCACTTGTTACGAAAATGGGTGATCAGTCGCGATTCCGCGTCATAGTCCGCTGCGAGTTCGAACAGCGCGTCGCGCGAGACCGGCGACGCGATGCCGGGGATCGCCTGGCGGATCAGGAGCGGCTTCTTCTGCCAGTAGCCGCGCATGAATTGCGCCGGCGTAAGACCGCCGAGCAGCGGTGTGGGAAGATCGGAGGGCGGCGCGCCGAGCGGGGCAGCAGCGGCATCCCGCGGTTCGGCTTGAGACCGGTTGCGCATCGTATAATGAGACTTGTATTTGGGAGAATTGGATGAAAATCGCAAAAAACACCGTCGTGTCGGTCACTTACAAGCTGTCGGATGCACAGGGCAATCTGATCGAGGAAAGCGACGAGCCGATGGTCTATCTGCACGGCGGCTATGATGGCACGTTCCCCAAGATCGAGGAACAGCTCGATGGCCATGAGCAGGGTTACCAGGCGCAGATTCAGCTCGAGCCGCAGGACGCGTTCGGCGACTACGATCCCGAACTCGTGAAGATCGAGCCGCGCGATCGTTTTCCCGAGCCGCTCGAAGTGGGCATGCAGTTCGAAGGCACGCCGGAAGACGGCGACGAGGAAGTCGATTCGCTGATCTACACGGTCACCGACGTCGCCGAAGACAAGGTCGTGCTGGACGGCAATCACCCGCTGGCGGGCATGGCGCTGCGTTTCGAGCTCACCGTGAAGGACGTTCGCGAAGCAACCGAAGACGAGATCGAGCACGAGCACGCGCATGGTGCGGAAGGGCTCGAGATCGTCGACGAAGACGAAGATGAGGACGGCGAAGCGCCGTCAGGGCGCACCCTGCACTGAGCTCGCAGGCAGGCCGGGCACCGGCCCCGACGCGCCGCCCGGTGCGGCGCCGTCGCCCTGCAGTGGCGGCGCGACCGACGACGAGTCGGGCAGCGCCGGCAACGCAGGGATTTCCGGCATCTGCGGCAGCGGGACGTCGTCACGCGGCACGAGCGGCAGCGCGGGCGGGATGGGCAGGTTCTTCGGCACTTCCTGCAGACTCACGTTGAAGATCGTCTGCCGTGCCGGCGACACATTCACCTTGATCCACTGATTCGTCGGATGGCGCGGTCCGATCGCGACGCGCGTCACGTTGCCTACCAGTTCACCGTTGTCAGCGTGTAGCGGACGGTCGATCAGGAAGCCGTTCGCAAGCGGTTCGCCGCTCGCGTGCATCACGAGTATCGGGCCGCGGAACGTCGCCGCCGCCTTTACCAGCGTTCGTTTCAACTCACGGAAGCCGTCGCGCACGCGTGGCCGGTTGAAACGCAGCCATGCGAAGCGTTCCGCGCGTTCATAGCGTTCGAACTGCGGATCGCCTTCGAACATCACCACCATCGCGCGGGCCTCGCGCCGCTTCGCGTATTCGGCCGCGTGGTCGATCCAGAAACCATTCGCGATGATGCGATCCTCGAATTCGCCGTTGCGGCCGCCGGCTGTCAGGTAGTGGTTGTTCGGCGCTGGCGCGTTGAGCGCGACGTAGACGATGTCGTCGCGCATCCAGCGTGCGTTTTCCCGATACGGCCGGAACCGTGCGACTTCGCTTTCCCGCGTGATCTGCAGTGCACCGGGGTCGGGCAGTGCCGAATCGGCGAGCAGCGTCTGCCGCAGGAAGTCGAGCCGCTCGACCGGATCGTAGCCGCCGCCGGCCGCGGTGTTGCACGTTGCCCAGTCGTCGTGGCCGGGAATGAACACGAGCGGTACCCGTGCCGCATCCAGGATCGCGCCGCGCTGCGAATACAGTGCATCGCGGCACGCTTCCTTCGAACCCTTGAGATCGCCTGCATAGACGACGAACGCGAGGTTGCGCTCGCGCGCGATCGCATCGAGCAAACGCTGGGCGGCGGGTTCGTCCGCAGGGGCGTTGATCACACCCGACACGACCGCGAACGAGTAGGGCGCGGTGCCGCGCTTCGGCGGCGCGGCCAGCGCGGCGGCCTGCGCGAGCGCGAGCACGGCCGCGACGAGCGCCGCGGCGGTGCGAGCCGGCAGGCCGCGCGGGATGCGCTTACGCGTGCCCGTCGGCATCGTGCGACCGGACCAGCGTGCGCAGTTCGTACAGCAGGTCGAGCGCCTCGCGCGGCTTGAGATCGTCGGGATCGATGTCGCGCAGTTTCTCGAGCGCCGGATGCGGGGTGTCGGGCAGCGCCGGCGCGTCCGCGCATTCGAGATCGTCGGCGGCCACCGGCGGCGCGCTGAACAGGTCGAGTTGCGGCGTGTGCTGCGACGCCGACTGCTGTTCGAGATACGCGAGGTGCTTGCGCGCGGCGCGGATCACGGGCGCCGGAACGCCCGCGAGCTGCGCGACCTGCAGGCCGTAGCTCTGGTTGGCCGGGCCTTCGTTGACCGCGTGCAGGAACACGATGCCGTGGCCGTGCTCGACGGCCGACAGGTGGACGTTGGCCGCTTGCGGGAATTCGGCCGGCAGTTGCGTCAGCTCGAAGTAGTGCGTCGCGAACAGCGTGTAGCACGCGTTGTGCGCCAGCAGGTGGCGCGCGATGGCCCACGCGAGCGCGAGGCCGTCGAACGTCGACGTGCCGCGGCCGATCTCGTCCATCAGCACGAGGCTTTGCGGTGTCGCGTCGTTGAGGATTGCCGCGGCTTCGGTCATCTCGACCATGAAGGTCGAGCGGCCGCCCGCGAGATCGTCCGCCGCGCCGATGCGCGTGAAGATCCGGTCGATCGGGCCGAAGCATGCCGACTTCGCCGGCACGTAGCTGCCCACGTAAGCCATCAGCGCGATCAATGCGGTCTGCCGCATGAACGTCGACTTACCACCCATATTCGGGCCGGTGATCAGCAGCAGCTTGCGCTCGGTGCCGAAGCGGCAGTCGTTCGCGATGAACTGTTCGACCTGCGCTTCGACGACCGGGTGGCGGCCCTGTTCGATTTCGATGCCGATCTCGTCGGTGAAGGTCGGCGCGACCCAGTCGAGCGCGCGGGCGCGTTCGGCGAATGCGGCGAGCAGGTCGAGTTCGGCGAGTGCCGATGCGACGCGCTGGCACTCGGGGATGAACGGCAGCAGCGCCTGCAGCACCGCGTCGTACAGCGCGCGCTCGCGCGCCAGTGCGCGTTCCTGCGCGGACAGTGCCTTGTCCTCGAAGGTCTTCAGTTCGGGCGTGATGTAGCGCTCGGCATTCTTCAGTGTCTGGCGCCGGCGGTAGTCGTCGGGCACCTTGTCGGTCTGGCCGCGCGTGACCTCGATGTAGAAGCCGTGCACCTTGTTGTATTCGACGCGCAGGTTCGCGATGCCGGTGCGCGTGCGCTCGCGCGCTTCGAGATCGATCAGGAACTGCCCGCAGTTTTCCGAGATGTCGCGCAACTCGTCGAGCTCGGCGTCATAGCCGCGCGCGATCACACCGCCGTCGCGCACCATCGCGGCCGGTTCGGGCGCAATCGCGCTCGTCAGCAGGTCGAGGCATTCGGCGGGCGGTGCGAGTGCTGCGTCGACGCGGGTGAGTGCGTCGGCATTCGCGACGATCGCGCTGATGCGCTCGCGCAGGGCCGGCAGGGCGGCGAACGTGTCGCGCAGGCTCGACAGGTCGCGCGGGCGAGCAGACAGCAGGGCGAGACGCCCGGTGATCCGTTCGACGTCGGCGATCTGGCGCAGCGCGCTGCGCAGCGCATCGAGGCTTGCGTTGGCCGGTGCATCGAGCAGCGCACCGATCGCTTGCTGGCGCGACTGCGCGGCGACCGACGCGCGCGGCGGATGGTGCAGCCAGTGACGCAGCAGGCGGCTGCCCATCGTCGTGCAGCAGGTGTCGAGCAGCGAATAGAGGGTCGGCGACTCGGTGCCGCGCAACGTCTCGGTCAGTTCGAGGTTGCGGCGCGTGGCCGGATCGAGCCCGATGTACTCGGTTTCGTTCTCGACCTTCAGGCTGCGCACGTGCCGGAGCTGCTGGCCCTGCGTGGCTGCTGCATAGAGCAGCAACGCACCGGCTGCGCCGCACGCGCTCGTCAGCGAATGCGCGCCGAAGCCGTCGAGGCTTGCGACATCGAGCTGGTCGCACAGGCGCTGCGTGCCCGACGCGATGTCGAAGTGCCATGCCGGCACGCGCTTGCTTGCGCCCGCGCCTGCGGGCACGGCGTCGGTCGCGCCGTCCGGCGTCAGGATCTCGGCCGGCCGGATGCGCTCGAGCGCGGCAGCGAGCTGGTCGGGTTCGATTTCGGCGAGCCGCAGCGCGCCGCTCGCAAGGTTCAGCCATGCAAGGCCGATGTTTACCGCCACGCCACGCTTGTTGTGGCCCGTGCACATCGCGAGCAGATAGACGTCGTTCTTGTCGGACAGCAGTGCGGCATCGGTCAGCGTGCCGGGCGTGACGACGCGCACGACCTTGCGCTCGACGGGGCCCTTCGACGTGGCTGGATCGCCGATCTGCTCGCAGATCGCGACCGATTCGCCCATCTTCACGAGCTTGGCGAGATACTGCTCGACTGCGTGATGCGGTACGCCGGCCATCTTGATCGGCGTGCCGGCCGAGGCGCCGCGTTGCGTGAGGGTCAGGTCGAGCAGGCGTGCGGCTTTCTCCGCGTCTTCGAAGAACAGCTCGTAGAAGTCGCCCATCCGGTAGAAGACAAGCGTGTCGGGATGGTCGGCCTTGATGCGCAGGTACTGCTGCATCATTGGAGTGTGGCCGGCGAAGGCGTCGGGCGACAGCGTGGTCATAAGTCAGGCATGAAGTTGTTGCTTTGGTTGCCCGAGTTTACCAGTGGCTTCGATGTGCACGCGCGAAGTTGGCCGTTCGGCCGGTTCGCGGAGATCCGATCGGCGATTGTCGGCCCGGTACGATCGGTCGACCTTGCTTGCGGGCTGACATGCGGACATGCGGGAATCGGTTTCGCTCGGCGCGCGGACCTTTGCGCGCCGAGCGTGCGTGGTATGTCAGGCTGCGTGCGCCGACATCAGGTTGAGCGCCACCGCCTGCGCGACTTCGATCCCGTCGATGGCTGCAGAATAGATGCCACCCGCATACCCCGCACCTTCACCCGCCGGATACAGGCCGTCGACGTTCATGCTCTGGAAGTCGTCCTTGCGTCGAATCCGGATCGGTGACGAAGTGCGGGTCTCGACACCGGTGAGCACCGCATCGTGCATCGCGAAGCCGGCGATCTTCTTGTCGATCTGGGGCAGGGCTTCACGGATCGCTTCGATCACGTAGTCCGGCAGCGCGGTGCTCAGATCGGTCGGGTTCACGCCCGGCTTGTACGACGGCTCCACGGAGCCCAGCGACGTCGACGGCCGACCTGCGATGAAATCGCCGACCAGTTGGCCCGGTGCGCGGTAGTCGCCGCCGCCGAGTTCGAACGCGCGCTCTTCCCATTTGCGCTGGAACGCGATGCCCGCCAGCGGGCCGCCGGGATAGTCGTCCGGCGTGATGCCGACGACGATGCCCGCATTCGCGTTGCGCTCGGCCCGCGAATACTGGCTCATGCCGTTGGTGACCACGCGACCCGGCTCGGAGGTTGCCGCGACCACCGTGCCGCCGGGGCACATGCAGAAGCTGTAGACGGCCCGGCCATTGCTGCAGTGGTGGACCACCTTGTAATCGGCCGCACCGAGCTGCTTGTGGCCTGCGAACTTGCCGAAGCGGCTGCGATCGATCAGCCCCTGCGGATGTTCGATGCGAAAGCCCAGCGAGAACGGTTTGGCTTCGATATAGACGCCGCGATCGTGCAGCATCTGGAAGGTGTCGCGCGCGCTGTGACCCACGGCCAGCACCACATGGTCGCACCGCAGCGTTTCCCCGTTCGAGAGCTTCAGCGAGCGCACCTTGCCCTGATCGATCTCGATGTCGTCGACCCGCGTTTCGAAACGCACTTCACCGCCCAGTTCATGGATCGACGCACGCATCTTTTCCACCATGCTGACGAGGCGGAACGTGCCGATGTGCGGCCGGCTCAGGTACAGGATGTCTTCCGGTGCGCCTGCCTTGACGAATTCGTCCAGCACCTTGCGGCCGTAATGGTTGGGATCCTTGATCTGGCTGTACAGCTTGCCGTCGGAAAACGTCCCGGCTCCGCCTTCGCCGAACTGCACGTTGGACTCGGGGTTGAGCACGCTTTTCCGCCACAGGCCGAAGGTGTCCTTGGTGCGCTCGCGCACGGCCTTGCCGCGCTCGAGGATGATGGGGCGGAAACCCATCTGCGCGAGGATCAGCCCCGCGAACAGGCCGCACGGTCCCATGCCGATCACGACCGGGCGCAGGAAATTGCCGTGCTCGGGCGCCTTCGTGACGAAGTGGTACGCCATGTCGGGCGTCACGCCGCAATGCGGCTTGCCGGCGAGGCGCTCGATCGCGGCCGCTTCGTCCGTGACTTCGACATCGACGATATACGTGAGCTTGATGTCGGCGCGCTTGCGCGCATCGTGCGCACGGCGGAACACGGTGTAACGGAGGAGCCCGTCTGCATCCACGCCCAGCTCCGCGAGGCGCGCGCGAATCGCGGCCTCGAGCGCGCTTTCGGGGTGGTCGAGGGGGAGTTTAATTTCGCTTAGCCGTAACATGGGGACTCGGATGCGATTGCCACGGCGTCGTGGCGGTGTTGATACGGGCGGGGGCCGGCAGGCCGGCGGTGTTGTCCGCCGTGCGAGGATGCCGGACGCAAACCATTCATTGTCATTGCGGGACAGGCGGTGCAAGCGGCAGTACGCCGACCGGCCCGAACAACTCAAGCAACTTCAGGATAGGCGCACGACGCGACCCTGGTGCGGGAAGATTGTCCCGCCTCCCGGGGACCGGGAGGCGAACGGCGCGCCGTCATGACGATGCTCGCGAGCGGTGTGCGCGAAAGCCGCGCCATGCAGGCGCGGCTGGGGCTTACTCCGTCGCCGGATGCACGCGGGTGTAGCCCTTCAGGATCGGGATCATCTGCGCGTAGATCTTCGGGTTCGCAGCGACGATTTCATGGCGATGCAGGAAATCGGCGTCGCCCGTGTAGTTGCCGACGAGGCCGCCGGCTTCGGTGATCAGCAGGCTGCCTGCGGCCATGTCCCACACGTTGATGCCTTGCTCGAAGAACGCGTCGAGGCGGCCGGCCGCGACGTTCGCGAGATCGAGTGCCGCCGCGCCCGGACGGCGCAGGCCCGTGCAGGCTTGCGTCATTTCGGTGAAGAGGCGCGCGTAGGCATCGAGGCCGTCCTTTTCGCGGAACGGGAAGCCCGTGCCGACCAGTGCGTCCGACAGGCGGTCGCGGCGGCCGACGCGGATGCGGCGGTCGTTCAGGTACGCGCCGCGGCCGCGGGTGGCCGTGAACAGGTCGTTCTTGTTCGGATCGTAGACGACAGCCTGCGTGACGACGCCCTTGTGCTCGAGCGCGATCGACACGCAGTAGTACGGGAAGCCGTGGATGAAGTTGGTCGTGCCGTCGAGCGGATCGATGATCCACTTGAATTCGGATTCGTTCTCCGATTCGCCCGATTCTTCCGCGAGGATCGCGTGGTCGGGGTAGGCGGTCTTCAGCGTCTCGATGATCGCGTCTTCGGCGGCCTTGTCCACTTCGGTGACGAAGTCATTCTGCTGCTTCTTGCGGATCTCGATCAGGTCGAGATCGAGGGACGCGCGATTAATGATCTGTCCGGCGCGGCGCGCAGCCTTGACAGCAATGTTGAGCATGGGATGCATGAGCCTGGATCCTGTAGCCGGCGGCACGGGCCGCCACGAAGTGGAACAACCGCCCGGCACGGCGCAAGCGTGGCAGGCGAGGTGAGACGCAAATTGACAAAGAACGGGGTACGACCCGCGCCGCACGGAGTGCGACGCGTAAAGGCATGATTTTACCCGATTTTTGGCGGTTTCAGGCGACCGGAATACGGGGAAACCCCCACTATCCGTCCGGACGAGTGGGTTTGCCGCGGCGATGGCGATACCATACTGCCATTCTGATGAACCGAGTCGTATCGTAGTGGAAACCCCGCAGATCACCGCCGCGCCGTCCGAGCCGGGCGCGGCATCGTCCCAGCAGCCGTCCGGCGGCTTCACGTCCACCCGTTTCGTGCTCGTCGAGCCAAGCCATCCCGGCAATGTCGGGGCGGCCGCCCGCGCGCTGAAGACGATGGGTTTCTCGCGTCTCGTGCTGGTCGCGCCGCGCGTACCGCACGTCCAGAGCGATCCCGAGGCGATCGCGATGGCCAGCGGCGCGGACGACGTCCTCGCGTCCGCGCATGTCGTGCCGACGCTTGGCGACGCGCTGTCCGGCGTTCACTGGTCGATCGCGCTGACTGCGCGCACGCGCGAATACGGGCCGCCGCGTCTCGCGCCGCGTGCGGCCGCCACGCAGGCGTGCGCGCAGGTCGGCGCGGGCGACATCGCGCTCGTGTTCGGCAACGAGCGCACGGGCCTCGCGAACGAGCACGTCGAGCAGTGCAGCGCGCTGGCGCACATCCCGGCAAACCCGGCCTACAGTTCGCTGAATCTCGCGCAGGCCGTGCAGGTGCTCGCGTACGAGTTGCGCGTCGCGTTTCTCGAGCAGGCGAGCGAGCCGTCGGCGCAACCGTCGGGCGAAGCCGGCACGCTTGCACAGAGCGACGAGATCGAGCGGATGTACGTGCACCTCGAGAACGCGCTGATCGCACTCGATTTCCTCGATCCGCGCAACCCGAAGAAGCTGATGCCGCGGCTGCGGCGCCTGTTCGCGCGCACGGGCCTCGAGCGCGAGGAGGTCAACATCCTGCGCGGTGTCGCGAAGCACATCCTGCTGAAATCGGGCAAGCCCGGCGGCGACGCGTAAGCAGCCGGCGCACCGGCTGCCGGATGTCTCGTCTCGGCGCATGGAGGCCGCCTCCCGGGCAGGCAGGGGTTGCGTCGGCTGCGGGAAGCGCCGGGCCGGACTGCTCCACCCGGTCGACCACCCGGCAAACTCTGCCGCAGCAAGCGTTCCGCCCGAATACCCGCGCCGGCGACGGGGTGAACGTGCGAGCGCGTGCGGCCGTGCACGACTCGCCCTACAATCGCCGGACGTCATAAGTAAATTACCCGGCGCGATAACGGCCGGTCATTGCCGGCGATGCGCGCCGGCCTTTTCCCAGACCACATCATGTTCACGAGACTGCGCGAAGACGTTGCAACGATTCGCGAGCGGGATCCCGCCGCTCGCAGTGCATGGGAAGTGCTGACCTGTTATCCGGGGCTGCATGCGCTCGTGTTGCATCGTTTCGCGCACGCATGCTGGCGCGCGAAGCGCTACTGGCTCGCGCGTTTCGCGTCGCAGGCCGGCCGGTTCCTGACGGGGATCGAAATCCACCCCGGCGCGACGATCGGCCGGCGCGTGTTCATCGATCACGGGATGGGTGTCGTGATCGGCGAGACGGCGATCGTCGGCGACGACTGCACGATCTATCAGGGCGTCACGCTGGGCGGCACGTCGCTCACGCGCGGCGCCAAGCGCCACCCGACGCTCGAGGCCGGCGTGATCGTCGGCGCGGGCGCGAAGGTGCTCGGCGGTTTCACGGTCGGTGCGGGTGCGAAGATCGGTTCGAATGCGGTCGTCGTGAAACCGGTGCCGGCGGGCGGCACGGCGGTCGGCAATCCGGCGCGCATCGTGATGCCGGCACAGCCGAAGCCGCAGCCCGAACGCGCGGCGTTCTGCGCGTACGGGATCACGCCGAATGCCGACGATCCGATGTCGCTCGCGATTCACGGGCTGATCGATCACGCGGCGAAGGAAAGCCGTCGCGTCGACGAGATCGTCGCGGCGCTCGAACGGCTCGGCACGCATCTGGAAACGCTGCAGGGCGCCGACGCGGCGCGCCTCGATCTGCGCCGGCTGTCGGCCGTGCTGGAAGGCAAGTCGGTTGAACGCCAGGCGTAATGCGATGGATGCCCGCCGCTGCCGGTCGGCGCGACGGCAGTGCTGGCGTCAGTCGAGCGGCATCGCGTGGATGCCTTCCGCATCGACGCGCAGGTAGCCGCCGCGCGGCTTGCCGTGGTCGAGATCCCAGTCGGGCAACACCCAGCGGATGCCGCCCGGCTCGGCGTGGCTGGCGGGGCGGTGCGTGTGGCCGTGAATGATCACGCTCGCGCGGCTTTTCCGGAACAGCGCGGCCACCCCTTCACGCGTGACATCGTAAATCGCCGAAGCAGGGCGTATCCGGCCCGCTTCGCTGTTCGAACGCATGCGCTGCGCGAGCGCGCGGCGCCAGCGGAACGGCCAGGCGAGAAACAGCCATTGTGCGACGCGGTTGCGTGCGAAGCGGCGGAACAGCTGGTAGCCGCGGTCGGCCGTGCATTGCGCGTCGCCGTGCGCGAGCACGATGCGCTGGCCGAACGCCATGATCAGCGAAGGATCGGGCAGCAGCATCGCGCCGGCTGCCTTCATGAAGCGCCGGCCGAGCAGGAAATCGCGGTTGCCGTGCATCACGTAGAGCGCAATGCCGCGCTCCGAGAACGTGTGCATCAGCGCGGCCATGCGTGCCGCGAACGGATCGTCGTCGAGGATGTCGTCGCCGATCCAGTATTCGAACAGGTCGCCGAGGATGAACACCGAGTCGGCGCTGTCGGCGGTGTATTTCACGAAATGCTCGAACGCGGCGACCGTCTTCGGAATCGCTTCGCTCAGGTGCAGATCGGAGAGAAACAGGAACGGGCGTGCGGCTTGCGCGTATTCGCGCTCGCCCGGCACGCCCGCGGAGACGCTTCGCGGCGGACTCTCCTGCAACATCGAAGTGCCTCCGTAACTGCGCGTCAGACCACGACGGCCTTCTCGATCACGACGTCGTCAGTCGGCACGTCCTGGTGGAAGCCAGCGTTGCCCGTCTTGACGCCCTTGATCTTGTCGACCACGTCCTGGCCTTCGACGACCTTGCCGAACACGGCGTAGCCCCAGCCTTGCGGCGTCGGCGACGAGTGGTTCAGGAAGTCGTTGTCGTTCACGTTGATGAAGAACTGGGCGGTTGCCGAGTGCGGATCGTTCGTGCGCGCCATCGCGACCGTGTAATTGTCGTTCTTCAGGCCGTTGTTCGCCTCGTTGTCGATCGGCGCATCGGTCGGCTTCTGCTTCAGGCCCGGCTCGAAGCCGCCGCCCTGGATCATGAAGCCGTTGATCACGCGATGGAACACGGTGCCGTCGTAGTGGCCCTTCTTCACGTAGTTCAGGAAGTTCTCGACCGTCTTCGGTGCCTTCGCGGCGTCGAGCTCGAGCTTGATCACGCCGTGGTTCGTATGCAGTTCAACCATGATGAATTCCTTCGGTGAGGCGGTTTAAATGGCACGCGGCCGGTCGTGCGACGCGGCCGCGTGTGGCGCCGGACGTGCCGGCAGGTTCTTACTTCGAGACGATGCTGGCCGATTCGATCACGATCGGTTGCGCGGGCACGTCCTGCATCGGGCCGCGCGAGGTCGTCGCCACGCCTTCGATCTTCTTCACGACGTCGAGACCCGACACGACCTTGCCGAACACCGCATAGCCGTTGCCGTCCGGGTTCGGGTAGTCGAGGCCGTTGTTGTCGACCGTGTTGATGAAGAACTGCGCGGTGGCCGAGTTCGGATCGCTCGTGCGTGCCATCGCGATCGTGCCCGTCAGGTTCTTCAGACCATTGCGGCTTTCCAGCGGGATCGGCGCGCGGGTCGGCTTCTCCTCGAAGTTGGTCTTGTAGCCGCCGCCCTGGATCATGAAGCCCTTGATCACGCGATGGAAGATCGTGCCGTTGTACTGGCCGGCCTTCACGTAATCGAGGAAGTTGGCGACGGACTTCGGCGCCTTCTCCGGGTAGAGCTCGACGCGGATGTCGCCCTGCGAGGTCTTCAGCTGCACGACGGGGTGCGCGGTAGCCGATTGTGCGAACGCAGGTGCGGTCGCGGTCGCGAGAAGGGCGGCGCCGCCAAGCGCCAGCAACAGACGTTTCATTGCGATCCTCAGGTTGGGAGGGAAAGAAGGCCGCGCCGCTTATTGCGACGGCGCGACGTACGGCGCCGCCAGTGCGCCCGACGGACCGCTGAACTGGAACGTCGGCGACATCGGCAGCGTGGTGGTGCTCACGTTCGCGGCTGCGCGGTCGGTATAGTCGCGCGTGGCCGGTGCGACCGCGCGGGCGTTCGGCGCAGCCTTCGGCGGCGACACGATCTTCTGGAGATCGGCGAGGCGCTGCGCGGTCGCGCCGCTCGTGCGGCCGAGCGATTGCGCACGCTTGTACGACTCGGCCGCGAGGCGCAGGTAAAGATCGCCGAGGTTTTCGTACGCGAGCGAGTAGCTCGGGTTCGATTGCGTCGCCGTGACGAGCGCGGTGCGCGCTTCGTCGTAACGGCCATGCTTCGCGTATAGCGCCGCAAGGTTGTTGTACGGCTCGGGCAGCTCGGGGTAGGCCTGCGTGATCGCGACGAACTGCTGGATCGCGTCGTCATCGCGGTTCAGGCGGGCCAGCACGGTGCCGCGCTTGAACTGCGCCTGCACGTCGCGCGGGTTCGACGCGATGCGCGCGTCGAGCTGCGCGAGCGCCTGCTTCCACTGCTTGCCGGCGATCGACGCGTCGATTTCGGGCGTGCCGTCGGCGGTGGCCGGGGCCTTCTGCGCATGCGCCGCGGGGACCGCGAAAAGCGTCAGCGCGACGCCCATGACGGTGGTCGCAACGAGGGTCGCAGCGCTCTGCGCGCGGCCGCGATGAGGTTTCATAGGCGTAAATCGGAATGTTATACTCCGAGCCATTCTAACAAAACGTCTGCGCGTTCCGGCGAGCGGCAGACAGTCTTTCTTAGCCTCTCGTGGCCGTCACCGCTGTGCTTGCAGCCTGACCGCCCCATGTGATATCGAGGACGCTCGGCCTGGTGCCGCAGCAGATGGTCCGTCCGTTTCGCATGCTGGGCGAGCTTCGCCAGGGCGGTTTCCTTCGGCTCACGGTTCATCTCTATGGAATCACTGCGCATCTACAACACGCTCGCGCGTGACAAGCAAGTCTTCGTGCCGCGCCAGACCGGCGAAGTGCGGATGTACGTATGCGGAATCACCGTATACGACTATTGTCACGTGGGCCACGCGCGCATGCTGGTCGTGTTCGACCTCGTCCAGCGCTGGTTGCGTGCGATCGGTTACCGGGTCACGTATGTGCGCAACATCACCGACATCGACGACAAGATCATCCGCCGTGCGGTCGAGAATGGCGAGACGATCAAGTCGCTGACCGACCGGTTCATCGGTGCGATGCACGACGACGAAAGCGCGCTCGGCATCCAGCGGCCCGACATCGAGCCGCGCGCGACGCAATTCATTCCGCAGATGCTCGGCATGATCGAGGCGCTCGAGACGAACGGCTACGCGTACCAGGCGACCGACGGCGACGTCAATTACTCGGTGCGCAAGTTCGCGAACTACGGAAAGCTGTCGGGCAAGTCGCTTGACGATCTGCGCGCGGGCGAGCGCGTCGCCGCGAACGACGCGAAGGAAGATCCGCTCGATTTCGTGCTGTGGAAGCGCGCGAAGCCGGAGGATCCGGAGGGCGCGTCGTGGGCGTCGAAGTACGGGATGGGGCGCCCGGGCTGGCACATCGAGTGCTCGGCGATGGGCTGCACGCTGCTCGGCGAGCATTTCGACATCCATGGCGGCGGGCAGGACCTGCAATTCCCGCACCACGAGAACGAAATCGCGCAGAGCGAAGGCGCGACCGGCCAGACGTTCGTCAATTACTGGCTGCACAACGGCTTCGTGCAGGTCGACAACGAGAAGATGTCGAAATCGCTCGGCAACTTCTTCACGATCCGCGAAGTGCTCGAGCGCTACGACGCGGAAGTCATGCGCTTCTTCATCGTGCGCACGCACTACCGGTCGCCGCTCAATTACAGCGACGTGCATCTCGACGATGCGCGTGCGTCGCTCACGCGTCTCTACACCGCGCTGAAGGATGTCGAGGCCGACACGCTCGCGCTCGACTGGGACGAGCCGCATGCGCAGCGTTTCGCGGCCGCGATGAACGACGACTTCAACACGCCGGTCGCGGTGGCGACGCTGTTCGAGCTGGCGGGTGAGGTGAACCGCACGGGCGACGCGTCGCTCGCGCGGCAACTGAGACAGCTGGCGGGCCTGCTCGGCCTGCTGGGCCGCGAACCGCGCGCGTTCCTGCAGCAGGCGTCCGGCGCCGCGCAGGCGGGCGGGCTTGCCGCCGACGAGATCGAAGCGAAGATCGCCGCGCGTGTCGCGGCGAAGCAAGCGAAGGACTATGCCGAAGCGGACCGGATCCGGGCGGAACTGCTCGAGATCGGTGTCGCACTTGAAGACAAACCGGGCGGATCGACCGAATGGCGTCGCGTATGAGCGCCGTGCGTTCCACTGACCGATCCGTCAGGTAGGAGGCAAGATGGCAACGGCCAGAAAAGCGCCGGTCAGGCGCGCGACCCCGGTCGCCGCGCGTCCGGCAGCCAAGCGCGTGCCGGCGAAGACGGACGCGACGCGCGCCGTGCCGAACGGCGCGCTCAACGGTCATGCGCAGCCGGCGGCCGCGCTGCCGGCCGCCGACGCGGCCCGCAAGATCCGAGCGTCCGAAGCGGACGGCGAGGAGGTCGTCGTGCGTCCTGCATACTGGGACAAGGCATGCGCCGACCTCGTCAAGCGCGACCGGATCCTGAAGAAACTGATTCCAAAGTTCGGTCCCGCGCATCTCGTGAAGCGCGGCGACCCGTTCGTCACGCTCGCGCGCTCGGTTGTCGGCCAGCAGATTTCGGTGCCGTCCGCGCAGTCGCTGTGGGCGCGCATCGGGGATGCCTGTCCGAAACTCGCACCGCAGCCGGTGATCCGGCTCGGCGCGGACAAGCTGATCGCGTGCGGGCTGTCGAAGCGCAAGACGGAATACATCCTCGATCTCGCGCAGCATTTCGTGTCGGGCGCGCTGCACGTCGACAAATGGACGTCGATGGACGACGAGGACGTGATCGCGGAACTCACGCAGATCCGCGGCATCAGCCGCTGGACGGCCGAGATGTTCCTGATCTTCAACCTGTCGCGGCCGGATGTCCTGCCGCTCGACGACCCGGGCCTGATCCGCGCGATCAGCGTCAATTACTTCAGCGGGGAACCCGTCACGCGCAGCGAGGCGCGCGAGGTCGCGGCCAACTGGGAACCGTGGCGCACCGTCGCGACCTGGTACATGTGGCGCAGCCTCGATGCGCCCGACGCCGACGCCTGAGCGGCGGCTATCGGGTTTTAAACATCAATAGTTGAGAGTCGGTTTTGAGCGTCGCCCGCGCGGGTAGAATACGCGCTGCCGCAAGACCCAAGGATTCGAACACATGAAGACCACGTTTCTGGATTTCGAACAGCCGATCGCCGAACTCGAGGCCAAGATCGAAGAGCTGCGATTCGTGCAGGACGACTCGGCTGTCGACATTTCGGAAGAAATCGAGCGGCTGTCGAAGAAGAGCCAGCAACTGACGAAAGACCTCTACGCGAACCTGTCGCCGTGGCAGGTTTCGCAGATCGCGCGGCATCCGCAGCGTCCGTACACGCTCGATTACGTTGCGGAACTGTTTACCGATTTTCACGAGCTGCATGGCGACCGCGCCTTTGCGGACGATCTGTCGATCGTCGGCGGCCTCGCGCGCTTCGGCGGCCATCCGTGCATGGTGATCGGTCACCAGAAGGGCCGTGATACCAAGGAGCGCGCCGCGCGCAACTTCGGGATGCCGCGTCCGGAAGGCTATCGCAAGGCCGAACGCCTGATGCGTCTTGCCGAGAAGTTCGGGCTGCCGATCTTCACGTTCGTCGATACGCCGGGCGCGTATCCGGGCATCGGCGCGGAAGAGCGCGGCCAGTCGGAGGCGATCGGCCGCAACCTGTACGTGATGGCCGAACTGAAGACGCCGATCATCACGACGGTGATCGGCGAGGGCGGTTCGGGCGGCGCGCTCGCGATCGCGGTGGCCGACACCGTGATGATGCTGCAATTCTCGACCTACTCGGTGATCTCGCCGGAAGGCTGCGCGTCGATCCTGTGGAAGAGCGCCGCGAAGGCGCCCGAAGCAGCGGAAGCGCTGGGCCTGACTGCGCACCGCCTGAAGGCGCTTGGCCTGATCGACAAGATTATCAACGAGCCGCTCGGCGGCGCGCATCGCGATCCGAAGGGCATGGCTGCGCTGCTGCGCCGTGCGCTGGCCGATTCGCTGCGCCAGTTCCAGGGCATGAGCATCGATGCGCTGCGCGAGCGCCGCTTCGAGCGCCTGATGGCCTACGGCAAGTTCAAGGAAACCACGCCGGGCGCATGACCGGCTGTGTCTTCCATTCGCGCGCCGCTGCGCGCGTGTTCCTCCCGTGATCCCGCCAACCGAATTCTCCGCCGACCGCGTCGTTCTCGACGCGGTCGGCGTTGCGCTTTTCGGCCTGCCGCCCGATGCACGCATCGCGGTCGCATACAGCGGCGGCCTCGACTCGACGGTGCTGCTCGACGCGGCCGTGCGTGTCGCGGGTGCGTCGCGCTGCATCGCGCTGCACGTGCATCACGGGCTGAGTGCGAACGCCGACGCGTGGGTCGCACATGCCGAAGCGGAAGCGGCTCGGCTCGGCGTGGCGTTCGAGTCGATGCGCGTCGACGTGCCGCGCGACAGCGGGCTCGGTGTCGAAGCGACGGCGCGCGAGCGGCGCTATGCAGCGCTCGACGCGATGTGCGAACGCCACGGCGCGGCCGCGCTGTGGCTCGCGCAGCATGCGGACGACCAGGCCGAGACCGTGTTGCTGCAGTTGTTGCGTGGCGCGGGGATCGCGGGGCTTGCCGCGATGGCACCGCGTTACCGCCCCGACGGCGTGAGCGTCGAACGCGTACGCCCGCTGCTGCGACTGTTGCGTGCGCAACTCGAGCGCTATGCGGCTCAGCACGACCTGGCATGGATCGACGACGAATCGAACAGCGACACGCGCTACGCGCGCAATGCGCTGCGCATCGACGTGCTGCCGGCGCTGGCCGTGCATTTTCCGGGCTTTCGCGACGCGCTCGGTCGCGCGGCCCAGCATGCGGCTGCTGCACAGCGACTCCTCGACGACCTGGCCGAACTCGACTTCGCTGCTGCTGCGCGCGATGACGGGCATGCGTTGTCGCGCGATGCGCTGGTCGCGTTCGACGACACGCGCGGCGCGAACCTGCTGCGCTTCTGGATGCGCCGGCTCGGTTTGCCGGGTGCGTCGGCTGCCCGGCTCGCCAACATGATGCGGCAGCTGCGTGCCACAAATGTCGCCCATGCGTTGCGCGTCGATCATGCGGGGCAATGCCTGCGGCTCTATCGCGATGTCGTCTACTGGGAAGCGGGCGACAGCAGCGAACCGGCCGATGACGGCACCGGGACGCCGCATCCGGAATCGGTGCTCGCGTGGGACGGGCAGGAAGTCTGGCACCTGCCGGGTTGGCGCGGCACGTTCGTGTTCGCGCCGGCCGACGCGGGAAGTGCCGACGCGGTGCCGGAGGCGCTGCTGCGCGGCGTGTGGCTGGCGGCGCGCGCCCGTGCGGGCGGCGAGCGGATGCGTACGTCGCCGGGCGGCCCTGGCCGCACGCTGAAGAACCTGTTCCAGGAGCGCGGCGTGCCCGCCTGGCAGCGCGACGTGCCGCTGCTGTTCGCCGGCGACTTGCTGATCTACGTGCCGCGCCTTGGCGTGAACTGCGACGCCGGCTTGTCCGGTGACGGCGCGTGGCGCCGGATCGAGTGGCGTCCAGACCTGCTGATCGCATGACGGCGGCAGGCCGCCGGCGGTGCGATGGCGCGCGCATTTTCACCATTTGGTAAACAGCGCCGGAACGGCCCCGAACACGGCGAGCGGCTTGTCAAGCGGGCCTCTATCGGGTACGCTCGGTCGTTTGCTCGGCTCGATTTTTGAGCGATTTGTGCAGGTTTTCCGCGTGACGTACCCGGTTTGCGCGGCCTGATCGGCCTTCCGGGCAAAATCCGTCACGCTTGCGTGTTGCGTCCCAGCCGTCCCTCTCGTCGTCCGTCCACAGCCACAAGCCGCGTGACCGAACGGCTACGCGGCCTGCCCAGCGCGCCCGTGCGGTTTCTCCTCCAGTTCAGAACGACAATGGCACTCATCGTACACAAATACGGCGGCACTTCGATGGGCTCGGTCGAGCGCATCAAGAACGTCGCGAAACGCGTCGCAAAATGGCATAAGGCCGGGCACCAGTTGGTGGTCGTGCCTTCGGCGATGTCCGGCGAAACCAACCGTCTGCTCGGTCTCGCGAAAGAGATTTCGAGCCAGCCGAGCCCGCGCGAGCTCGACATGATCGCGTCGACCGGCGAGCAGGTCAGCGTCGGCCTGCTGTCGATCGCGCTGCAGGAAATCGGCGTCGAGGCCGTGAGCTACGCGGGCTGGCAAGTGCCGATCAAGACCGACAGCGCGTTCACGAAAGCGCGCATTCACTCGATCGACGACGAGCGCGTGAAGGCCGATCTGAATGCAGGCAAGGTGGTGATCATCACGGGCTTCCAGGGCGTCGATCCGGACGGTCACATCACGACGCTGGGCCGTGGCGGCTCGGATACGTCGGCGGTGGCGGTCGCGGCTGCGCTGGATGCCGAAGAGTGCCTGATTTATACGGACGTCGACGGCGTCTACACGACCGATCCGCGCGTCGTCGAAGAGGCGCGGCGCCTCGATCGCGTGACGTTCGAGGAAATGCTGGAAATGGCCAGCCTCGGCTCGAAGGTCCTGCAGATCCGCTCGGTCGAATTCGCCGGCAAATACCAGGTGAAGACGCGCGTGCTGTCGAGCCTGACCGATCCGCTGATTGCGCTCGACGAAGAAATGCGCTCGGGCACCCTGATTACTTTTGAAGAAGACGAGACCATGGAAAAGGCAGTCATTTCCGGCATCGCGTTCCAGCGCGACGAAGCACGCATTGCTGTGATGGGCGTGCCCGACAAGCCTGGCATCGCGTATCAGATCCTCGGCCCGGTCGCGGATGCGAACGTCGACGTCGACATGATCATCCAGAACCAGAGCGTTCAGGGCAAAACCGACTTCACGTTCACGGTCGGCCGTGGCGACTACCAGAAGGCGATGGACATCCTCACCAACCAGGTGAAGGGCCATGTGAACGCCGAGCAGGTGCAGGGCGACCCGAAGGTGTCGAAGGTGTCGGTCGTCGGCGTCGGCATGCGTTCGCACGTGGGCGTCGCGAGCAAGATGTTCCGCACGCTGTCGGAAGAGGGCATCAACATCCAGATGATCTCGACGTCCGAAATCAAGATTTCGGTGCTGATCGACGAGAAATACATGGAGCTGGCCGTCCGCGCGCTGCACAAGGCATTCGAACTCGACCAGGCATCGTGAATTTTCCGTGATGCATTGAAGAAAATGCATCACGGAAATTGACGCACGGTTCGAAACCCTATATTATTTCGTTCTCGTCGCACTGCCTCCCTGGTGCGAGCGAAAGTTTGGGAGACGTGGCCGAGAGGTCGAAGGCACTCCCCTGCTAAGGGAGCATCTGGGCCAAAACCTGGATCGAGGGTTCGAATCCCTCCGTCTCCGCCAAAAGCGGTGACAAAGCCCCGTAAGTTCTCGGACTTGCGGGGCTTTTTCTTTTTCCGGCCCGACACGCGATGCGGCTGGATCCCGTCTGCGGATTCGGGCGGGGTCGGCAGTGATCCAATCGGTGCCCGGCTCAAGCGGCAACGATATGCGACATCAAGGTGATGCGCCTGGCCCGCCCGCATTCCGTTCTGACCATCCTCTCTTATCGTCCAGTCAACGGACTGGTCGACACCCACACGCGTTACGCATGTCTGCACGGTGATCGACAAACGACGGTCGACGGCATGCACGTGGATGGCGAGCGCCAGCAAATCCTGCACAACTGTCGCGCGATCATCACGCAGCTCGTCACGATGGAGCAGGGCAGCATTGCTGCTCGCGCTCGACCCGTTCTCTGTCGAGCGACCTGCACGCGCTGCGGGATGTCGCAGCATGGCTGCAATGCGATCGTCGTGACGCCCGCATCGAAGTCGGCGCTGCCCGCCGCAAGCGGCATGATCGATGCGCGCCACATCGTCGACGCGATGACGCTCGCGTCGTCGCCGGTCCGTGCCATGCGTGACATCTGCTTCGTCCATTTTCCCGCGCGACACGACCACCATCGCGCGATGACGATGCGCCTATGAGGTTGCCTGAGTCATCGGCGATCGCGGTCGGAAACATAAGGCGCGGGTAGGGCGACCATGCGCTCGACCTGCATCGAGCAAGGCGAAGTGAAATAAAAATGAAAGTTTGATTGTAAGGATCGAGCGTTCCACGTTTGCCGTCCTGACGCGCGTCAATCGACATGTTCCGACCCTCCGGAATAGTGCGTCGACGTCAAAAATGCGGCACTGCGTTGATTTTCACAATCGACCTCATCAAGCAATACAAAAAATTACTCATAAAAATCAATGGCATAGGCTGACACTTAAAATCAATACTCTGCTGCGCTGCAGAAAATAAACAATCGCCTTATGCTGGTTAACCCGATCGCGTTTGAGCGGCGTCAAGTTTTCCGGTGATGCCGCTTTACATTTTGCCAACACTGGCGATTCACGAAATCTATCTGTCGATTTGATTTCGTTCCTTTCGTCTCGCCTGTCCCCGATGCAGCGCGCGACTTCATCAAGGCCTCGTTGACATGCATGATTTCCCCTTCCTGAGCCTGGCCATCTGGGCTCCGATCCTGTTCGGCGCGGGGCTGCTTCGCGCCGGTTCCGACCACCATCCACGTCGAACGCGGCTGATCGCGCTTGCCGGCGCGCTGGTGGGGCTTGCGGCTGTCGTTCCGCTGGTCGCCGGCTTCGATGCGCACTCGGCTGCGATGCAGTTCGTCGAAAGCCGCAACTGGCTGGCGGCATTCAATTCCGGCTGGCGGGTCGGCATCGACGGCGCGTCGCTATGGCTCGTCGTGCTGACCGCGTTCACGACGCTCGTGGTGGTGGTGGCGTCGTGGGAGTCGGTCACGGTGCGCGTCGCGCAGTACTACGCGTCGTTCCTGATCCTGTCGGGGCTGATGGTCGGCGTGTTCGTCGCACAGGACGGGCTGCTGTTCTTCATCTTCTTCGAGGCGACGCTGATTCCGCTGTACCTGCTGATCGGCACGTGGGGGCGCGAGCGTCGCGTGTACGCGGCCGTGAAGTTCTTCTTCATCTCGTTCGCGGGCTCGCTGTTGCTGCTGATGGCGATGCTGTACCTGTACGCGCAGTCGCATACGTTCGACATGGCCGTATGGCGCACGCTGCAGCTCGGCTTCGCCCCGCAGTTGCTGGTGTTCCTCGGCTTCTTCGCCGCATTCGCGGTCAAGGTGCCGATGTGGCCGGTCCACACGTGGCTGAGCGACGTCTACACCGACGGCCCGACCGGCGCCGCGCTGATGCTCGCGATGCTCAAGCTCGGCGGCTACGGGTTCCTGCGCTTCGCGCTGCCGGTCACGCCCGATGCGAGCCATTTCTTCGCGCCGGCCGTGATCGCGCTGTCGCTGTTCGCGATCGTCTATGCGAGCCTGATCGCGCTCGCGCAGACCGATCTCGGCAAGCTGCTCGCGTATTCGACGGTCGCGCACATGGGGATCGTCACGCTCGGGCTGTTCCTGTTCAACCGGATCGGCGTCGAAGGCGCGATCGTGCAGCTCGTGTCGTATGGCTTCGTCGCGGGCGCGATGCTGTTGTGCGTGAACGTGCTCGTCGATCGCACGAAGCAGCGCGAGATCGCCGCATACGGCGGCGTCGCGGGCGTGATGCCGCGTTTTGCGACCTTCACGGTGCTGTTCGCGATGGCCAACGTCGGCCTGCCGGGTACGTCGGGGTTCGTCGGCGAGTTCATGGTCATCATGGGTGCGATCCGCTTCAACTTCTGGATCGGCGCCATCGCGGCGCTGACGCTGATCCTCAGCGCGTCGTACACGCTGTGGATGCTCAAGCGCGTCGTGTTCGGCAAGGTCGCGAGCCAGCGGATCGCGAAGCTCGCCGACCTGAACCGTCGCGAGATCGTGATGTTCGCGTCGCTCGCACTGGTCGTGCTGGCGGTCGGCATCGATCCGAAGCCGTTCACCGACGCGATCGATCCGACCGTCGGAAGGCTGATCGAAGACGCGAGCCATTCGAAGCTGCCGACCGGGGACGGCCCTGCGCAGCCGCAACAGTCGTACATGGCGTCGACGCGCGGCTGATCGAGGCCGGTCGTGCAAGCAGGGCGCATCGCACGACGGCGCAATAGTTGCACACACAACGATAGCGGTCCGGCGCTGGCAGTGCCGGGCCGGCTTCCGGCTGCGTGAAATTGCCCCGCGACAATGTGTCTCACTGCAGATTCTGCAATGATGATTTTCCGCATTAGCTGGTTTTTCATCCACTTGCGCGACGTATGATTCGGCCACTTTCGTGGATCGAATGCGCATCGGGCATACGCAAACGGATTCAATGACCCTCGGGCTGTGTGATGAAAAGAAAAGCTTCAAGAGGCGGGGCGGCGCTGATGTCGATCGGCGCGGCTTTGAGCCTGTCAGGCTGTAATTTAGATATACTAAATCCGAAAGGAAGCGTGGGCGCTGCCGAAAAGGCGCTGATCGCGACGTCCACCTGGGCGATGCTGATCGTCGTCGTGCCGGTGATCCTGCTTACGCTGTGGTTCGCGTGGCGTTACCGCGCGTCGAACCGCAACGCCACCTACGCACCGAACTGGTCGCACTCGACCGCGATCGAGGTCGTGATCTGGACGGTGCCGACGCTGATCATCCTGTTCCTCGCCGTGCTCACGTGGAAGACCACGCACGAGCTCGACCCGTACAAGCCGCTCGAGTCGTCGGTGAAGCCGATCGACGTCGAGGTCGTCGCACTCGACTGGAAGTGGCTGTTCATCTATCCGGAACTCGGCATCGCGTCGGTGAACCAGCTCGCGATTCCCGTCGGCACGCCGGTGAACTTCCGCATCACGTCGGATTCGGTGATGAACTCGTTCTTCATCCCGCAACTCGGCGGCCAGGTCTATGCGATGGCCGGCATGCAGACGCGCCTGCACCTGATCGCCGACGAGCCCGGCAATTACGCGGGCACGTCCGCCAACTTCAGCGGCCGCGGCTTCTCAGACATGAAGTTCCGCACGCTCGCCGAGCCGCGCGAACAGTTCGATGCGTGGGTGCAGAAGGTGAAGGCGTCGCCGGACCGGCTCGACGCGACCGTGTACGGCACCGTCGCGCAGCCGAGCGAGAAGGCGCCCGTGCGCTACTTCTCGTCGGTCGATCCGCGGCTCTTCCACAACATCATCGCGAAATACAACGATGGCCACGTCCTCGACCTGAAGGACGCCGCCTGCGGCACGAAGGGGTAACGCATGTTCGGCAAACTCACACTCTCGGCGATCCCGTTCGATCAGCCCATCATCATGGTGGCCGGCGCCTTCATGGGGCTGGTCGTGCTGGGCATTCTCGCCGCGCTGACGATCACCGGCCGGTGGAAGTGGCTGTGGACGGAATGGCTGACCACGGTCGACCACAAGAAACTCGGCGTGATGTACATCATCGTCGCGCTGATCATGCTGCTGCGCGGCTTCGCGGACGCGATCATGATGCGTATGCAGCTCGCGCTCGCGTACAACGCGCCCGGCTACCTGCCGCCGCACCACTATGACCAGATCTTCACGGCACACGGCGTGATCATGATCTTCTTCATGGCGATGGTGTTCATGGTCGGCCTGATGAACCTGATCGTGCCGCTGCAGATCGGCGCGCGCGACGTCGCATTTCCGTTCATCAACTCGCTCTCGTTCTGGATGACAGCCGTCAGCGCGATCCTGATCAACGTCTCGCTCGTGATCGGCGAATTCGCGCAGACGGGCTGGCTCGCGTATCCGCCGCTGTCGGAACTGCAGTTCAGTCCGGGGGTGGGGGTCGACTACTACCTGTGGGCGCTGCAGATCTCGGGCGTCGGCACGCTGCTGACCGGCGTGAACTTCTTCGTGACGATCATCAAGATGCGTGCGCCGGGCATGACGTTGATGAAGATGCCGGTGTTCACGTGGACCGCGCTCTGCACGAACGTGCTGATCATGGCGTCGTTCCCGATCCTGACCGCGACGCTCGCGCTGCTCGGCCTCGACCGTTACCTCGGCATGCACTTCTTCACGAACGAAGCCGGCGGCAACGCGATGCTGTACCTGAACCTGATCTGGGCGTGGGGCCACCCGGAGGTGTACATCCTGATCCTGCCGGCGTTCGGCATCTTCTCGGAAGTCATCGCGACGTTCGCGAAGAAGCCGCTGTTCGGCTACAAGACGATGGTGTATGCGACCTGCGCGATCATGGTGCTGTCGTTCCTCGTGTGGCTGCACCACTTCTTCACGATGGGCTCGGGTGCGAACGTGAACGCGTTCTTCGGCATCATGACGATGATCATCGCGATCCCGACCGGCGTGAAGGTGTTCAACTGGCTGTTCACGATGTACCGCGGCCGGATCGAATTCACGACGCCCGTGCTGTGGACGATCGGCTTCATGGTCACGTTCACGCTCGGCGGCATGACCGGCGTAATGATGGCGATCCCGGGCGCGGACTTCGTGCTGCACAACAGCCTGTTCCTGATCGCGCACTTCCACAACGTGATCATCGGCGGCGTGCTGTTCGGCTATCTCGCGGGCTTCAACTACTGGTTCCCGAAGGCGTTCGGCTTCAAGCTGAACGAGAAGCTCGGCAAGGCGGCGTTCTGGTTCTGGCAGGTCGGTTTCTACGTTGCGTTCGTGCCGCTCTACGTGCTCGGCTTCATGGGCATGACGCGCCGGATCAACCACTACGACAACCCGGCCTGGCATCCGTGGCTGCTGGTTGCCGCGTTCGGCGCCGTGCTGATCGCGATCGGCATTGCATGCCAGCTGCTGCAACTGGTGGTCAGCATCCGCAACCGCAACCTGCCCGAGTACCGCGACACGACGGGCGATCCGTGGGGCGGCCGCACGCTGGAATGGGCGACCTCGTCGCCGCCGGCCGACTACAACTTCGCGGTGACCCCGCAGGTGCGCACGCTCGACGCGTATGCGGACATGAAGGCACGCGGCGAAGGCCGGCCGAACCCGGCAGCGATTCGCGACATCCACATGCCGTCGAATACCTGCGCGGGCCTCGTGGTGGCGATTTTCAGCCTGGTGCTCGGCTTCGCGCTCGTGTGGCACATCTGGTGGATGGCGATCGGCGGGCTCGTCGGGATCGTCGCGACGCTCGTGATCTACAGCTCGCGCGATAACGACGGCTATTACATCCCCGCGTCGACGGTGCGGAAAATCGAAGACAAGCAGCCGACGAAGCGCGTGGGCGCGCGCGTCGACGACGTGGAACTGGAGGCCAACTGATGTTGCAGAAAACCTTGAGCGCAACCCTGCTCGAGCACGACGACCATCCGCCGTCGCATTCGGTGTTCGGGTTCTGGCTGTACCTGATGACCGACTGTGTGATCTTCGCAGCGCTGTTCGCGACGTTCGCGGTACTCGGCCAGCAGTATGCGGGCGGGCCGACCGCGAAAGACCTGTTCGACATCCCGGGCGTCGCGGTGGAAACCGCCGCGCTGTTGCTGTCGAGCATCACGTACGGTTTCGCGATGCTCGCCGCCTACAAGCAGCGGCGCGGCGCGCTGCTCGCGTGGCTCGCCGTGACGTTCGTGCTCGGCGCGGCGTTTCTCGTGATGGAACTGCGCGAGTTCTCGCACCTGATCGCGGAAGGCGCGGGCCCGCAGCGTAGCGCGTTCCTGTCGGCGTTCTTCACGCTGGTCGGCACGCACGGGCTGCACGTGACGGCCGGCCTGCTGTGGATGATCGTGCTCGCCGGGCAGATCGTGTTCCGCGGCGGCGACCTGACCGATCGCGACCTGCGACGCCTGACGTGCCTGAGCCTCTTCTGGCACTTCCTCGACATCGTGTGGATCTGCGTGTTTTCCTTTGTCTATCTCGCGAGCGTGATCTAAATGGCCCATTCGCATTCGTCTCAACTCGAAGAAGGGCACGGCAGTGTCGGCGGCTACGTCGCCGGTTTCATCCTGTCGGTGCTGCTCACGGCCGCGTCGTTCGGCCTCGTGATGGGCGGCGTGCTGTCGCCGCACGCGTCGCTGATCGCGCTTGCCGCGCTCGCGTTCGTGCAGATCGTCGTGCACCTCGTGTACTTCCTGCACATGAACGGTTCGTCGGGCCAGCGCTGGAACGTGATGGCGTTCAGCTACACGGTGCTGACCGCGGCGATCCTGATCGTCGGTACGCTGTGGGTGATGCACAACGTCAGCATGAACATGATGTCGCGCTGAGCGGCATCGCGGCGCATCGGTCGGTATCCCTGCGCTTTCATGCCAAGAAGGCGGCACGCGAGTGCCGCCTTTTGTTTTTCCCGGCCGCGTTGCGCCGGTCAGCGCGATCAGGGTCGTGTGCCCGCATCGGCCGTCAGCGCATGCGTGCAGTCCGCACGATATTCGGCGGCGAGCCGATGTTTCGCAGCGTCGAGATCGTCGGGGTAGTAGGGGCTCGCGCGCGCGGGTTCGTAGCCGACCTGTTCGAGTTCGGCCAGCTCGCGTACGAGGTCGGCATGCGTGACGTCATGGCCGGTATGGGCGAACGGATACGCGTTGCATTCCTGCGGTGTCAGGTGAGGTGCCGCGAACGCGGCGGTGCTGGCGCATGCGAGCAGCATGCAGGCGACAGTAGTCGACAGTTTCATCCGGTAGCTCCTGGTTGCGCGGCCCGATGCCGCATGACGTCAGCATAGGCGGCGCGCGCGACGGGGCGGGCGACGCACGGATGAAGCATTTTTCATGTAACGCCCGACGGCGATCGGGGCGTCTACGATAGTCGCGGGCGCATCGCGTGCGCCCGTCATGACGTTCATTGCGAGGGTAACCATGCGAGTACTGACGGTCGAGGACGATGCGGTGACCGCGAACGAAATCGTCGGCGAACTGACCGCGCGCGGGTTCGAGGTCGACTGGATCGACAACGGCCGCGAAGGCATGCTGCGCGCGATGAGCGCATCGTACGACGCGATCACGCTCGACCGGATGCTGCCGGGCGCGGACGGTCTCGCAATCCTGACCGCGATGCGTACGGTCGGCATCGATACACCGGTGCTGATGCTGAGCGCACTTGGCGATGTCGACGAGCGCATCCGCGGGCTGCGCGCGGGCGGCGACGATTACCTGACGAAGCCGTTCGATTCCGGCGAGCTGAGCGCCCGCATCGAGGTGCTGCTGCGTCGCCGGCAGGCGTCGGGCGTGTCGCAGCAGACGCTGTTGAAGGTCGGTGCGCTCGAGCTCGATCTCATTTCGCGCTGCGCACGCCGCGGCGGCGACGAGATTCCGCTGTTGCCGACCGAGTTCCGCGTGCTCGAATTCATGATGCGCAATGCGGGCCAGACGATCACGCGCACGATGCTGTTTGAAACCGTGTGGGGCTATCACTTCGATCCCGGCACCAACCTGATCGATGTCCATATGGGCCGGCTGCGCAAGAAGATCGATCCGCCCGGCGTGCCCCCGATGATCCAGACGGTGCGCGGCTCGGGCTACATGCTCGCGTGATGGAGGCAGGCATGGATGCATCTCGGGCGGCAAACTTCACGCGCCGCTGGCACACGACGACGTTTCGCTGGCTGTGCGCGTATGCGGCGATCTTCGCGGTTTCGCTGCTGCTGCTCGCGGGCGTGATCAGCGTGGCCGCGACGCACACGATGACACGCGACACCGACGAGGTGCTCGCGTGGCAACTGATCTATTTCGATTCGATTCCCGATGCCGAACTGCCGCTCGCGATCCACCGGCGGCTCGAGCACGAGCACATGCATACGAATTTCTACGGGCTGTTCGACGCGAACGGGCGCCGCGTGGCTGGCGACATTGCAACGCCGCCGCCCGCGCTGCGAACGGATCGCCACGGACGCACGCTGAATCGCACGCTTGTGCCGCTCGACGGCCAGCCTGCGCCGATCACGCAGGCGATGGCCGTGCACCGAGACAACGGGATGACGTTGGTCGTCGCGCGCGACCTGTCCCATTTCATCCAGATCCGCGATGTCGCGATCCGCGGGCTCGTGATCGGCGGCGTGATGATCCTGATTGCCGGCATCGCGGGGGGCAGCATGCTCGGCATGCGGCAGATGCGCCGTGTCGCTGCGATCCGGCGCGTCACGCGGCAGATTGCCGAGGGCGATCTCGGCAAGCGGCTGCCGGTTGGACGCTACGACGAACTCGACCTGCTCGCGCATCTCGTGAACCACATGCTCGACGAAGTCGAGCGGCTGATGGGCGAGGTGCGGCATACCTGCGACGGTATCGCGCACGATCTGCGCACGCCGCTCGCACGCGTGCACACGATACTCGCCCGGCTCGCGGAGCAACCGTTTTGCGCGGACGATCCCGCGGCGTCGGCCCTGCTCGCGTCGGCGCGCGACGAGACCGACCGGCTGCTCGAGCGCTTTCGCGCGATGCTGCGCATCTCGGCGATCGGCACGCTGAGCCGGCGCGGCGGCTTTGCCGCGGTCGACGTCGCGGGATTGCTGCGCGACGTTTGCGAGCTCTACGAACCGCTGGCTGAAGCCGTCGACGTGTCGTTCGAACTCGACGCGACACCGGTCGACCGCATTCATGGCGATCGCGCGTTGCTGTTCGAGGCGTTCAGCAATCTCGCGGACAACGCAATCAAGTTCACGCCGCCGGGCGGCCGCGTGCGCGTCGCGCTCCATGCGACACCGAGCGGGCCGCTCGTGCGGTTCGAAGACACCGGGCCCGGCATCCCGCCCGGCGAACGCGACGCGGTGCTCGAGCGCTTCTATCGTGGCGAGCGTACGCGCCATGTGAGCGGCTCGGGGCTTGGGCTGAGCATCGTCTCGGCGGTGATGCGCGTGCACGGCTTCACGCTGCGGATCGGCGATGCGCCACTGGCCGGTACGGCGATCACGGTCGAGTGCTGGCCGCGCTCGCTCGCATGACGGCGTCGGAGAACGGTCGATGCGCATTCTGCTGATTTCCCCGCCGAGCCCGGAGGCGGCCCGGCTCGACAAGGCATTTCGCGAGTGCACGCATGGCGTCGAGCGTGTCGACGGATGGCGCGACGGCTGCTTCGTGGCGGCCCAGGAGCGGTTCGATGCGATCGTGATCGTTGCGCCGGACCCGGCTGCCGGCCCGGTGATCCTCGATGCGCTGCCGCAATTCGCCGCATCGGCCGGCGGTGCGACAATTGCCGCGATCGTTGCCGGTGCGACACCCGCGCAGCGCGCACAGATGCTGCAGGCCGGTTGCGACGTGTGTCTTGCCCATCCATGTTCGTTCTTGGAACTGCACGAGCGGTTGCGCGCGCTGTGGTGCCGCACGGGCGCCATCGCGATGCGCGAGTCGGTCCGGCTCGACACGGCCACGCGCGCACTCGAGGAGCGTGGCCGGAGGCTGGCGCTCAGCACACGGGAGTTTCGTCTCGTCGAATGCCTGCTGCGCGAATCGGGGCGACCGGTCGGGCGCGATGCCGTGCTGCGCTATGCATGGGGCGATGCCGACGTCGAACCTGAGACGGTCAATGCGCTGGTCGCGCGGTTGCGGCGCAAGCTGGCTGCACACGCGTTTTCCGCGCGCATCGAGACGGTCGCGCGATTCGGGTTCAGGTTCGACGCGAACGGGTGACGATGCGGAATCGCGTCGCGTTTGCGGATGGTACGCATGCCGCGCGTCGCGCGGGATGTTCGGTTGCGTGCGGTCAGTGCGAATAGCGTTCGCGGTTGAGCTGCGCGAGCTGGCCGTCACGTTCGGCACGGACTTGCTGGCGAAATACCTGCGCGCGTGTCAGCAGCGTTGCCGGCTGCGCATTCCATGCCTGTTGTGACGACAACGGCGCGGGCGCGGTCGTGGTGAACGTCCGCTGCGCAGTCGCGGCGTCGTGCTGCGTTGTGCTGGCCCGGCCGGGCAGCGCGACACAGAGGGCGGGGAGGGCGGTGGCGAGCAGCAATGTCGTCATGGCGTGATTCTTGTCGAAGGTCGGCGACCGGTGTCGCGGGTGCGATGCTGCCCGAAACACGTTATCGGGTGTGGTCATGCGGGCGTCCGGCGCGCCGATGACGAAACGTTCACGAACGCGCGTCGTGCCAGCCGCCGAGCGCGCGCACGAGCCCGACGGATGCCTGCAGGCGTCGTGCGTCGACGTCGAGCGACGCGATCTGCGGATCGCGTTCGGTCGTCTGAGCGGTGACCACGTCGTGATAGATGTCTGTCGGCGCGCGCAGTGCCGCGAGCGGCCCCGCGATCAGGATCAGCAGCGCGAGGACGATGAACGTGCAGGGGCGCGCGAGCGCGAGTCGGACGGGTTTCAGCATCGGCGAGGTCTCGGCCGGCGCGGAGCGCCGCTTGACGCGGGGCGCGGGGCAGGACGAAAGATGTTTTAGGAAAGGGGCGCGACCGGCGGGGTGGGCATCGATTGTTACAAGACGTTAGCGCGGGCTTCCCGCTGCGATGCAGCGCATCAGTTCTTACAAACTTGAAATATGCGGAGACTGCGCTTGCCGTTATAGTCGAATCACACATGACACAACCAGAAGAGGAATCCATGAAGACCTTGCGTGTTGCCTCGCTCCTGACCGGTATGACGGCCTTGCTCGTGTCGGGCGCAGCAATGGCGGGCGTCAATGTCGGGATCAATGTCGGCGTTCCGGCGCCGGTCTACGTCGCGCCCGCGCCCGTGTATGCGCCGCCGCCGCCGGTCGTCTATCAGCCTGCGCCGGTCTATGCGCCGGCACCCGTCTACGCCCCGGCGCCGGCCATCGTGATCGGCTGGCATGGTGACCGCTACTGGGACGGCCGTCGCTACTGGGGCCGTGACGAGTGGTACCGCCATCACGGCCGCGGCTGGCGCGGCGATCGTGGCCACTGGGACAATGGCCGCCACAACGGCTGGCGCTGATCGGCAGGGCGCGCCCGCCTGGTGCGCGCCCGCGATCCGCTTGTGAAGAAACCGCCCGCGTGGCGGTTTTCTTTTGGCTTGCAGGCTTGAATGGGTAGAATCGTCACTCGTTACTACCCTTATTCGATCGACAGGGCCTCTATGACGAAGGGTTTGCCCCGGGCCGCGGCCGCGCGGGTCCGCCGAGCCGTACGGGCAGCCGGCCGCACGGCCGCGGTGTTCGCGCTGCAGGCGGCGCTGGCCGCGACCGCCGCGCACGCGGCCTACGCCATTGCGCAGTACGGCGAGCCGAAATATCCGCCCGGCTTCAAGCATTTCGACTACGTCAACCCCGACGCGCCGAAGGGCGGCACGCTCGTGCTCGCGAACCCGAACCGGCTGACGTCGTTCGACAAGTTCAACCCGTTCACGATGCGCGGCAATTCCGCGCCGGGCATCGACATGCTGTTCGAGAGCCTCGCGACCGGCAGCTCGGACGAACCGGCGTCCGCGTACGGGCTGCTCGCCGACGACATCGACATCGCGCCGGATCGCCGCTCGGTCACGTTTCACCTGAATCCGCGCGCGCGCTTCTCGAACGGCGATCGCGTCACGGCCGACGACGTCAAGTTCTCGTTCGACACGCTGAAGAGCAAGCAGGCTGCTCCGCAGTTCGGCGCGTATTTCGCGGAGATTGCGAAGGCCGTGGTCGTCGATCTGGCCACCGTGCGCTTCGAGTTCCGCAGCGCGAACCGCGAACTGCCGCTGATCGCCGGCGGCATGCCGGTGTTCTCGCGCAAGTGGGGATTGCGTGCGGACGGTTCGCGCATCCCGTTCGACCAGTTTGCGTTCGAGCAGCCGATCGGCAGCGGCCCGTACCTGATCGAGCACTACGACAACGGCCGGACGATCACTTACCGGCGCAACCCGGCGTACTGGGGTGCCGACCTGCCGGTGCGGGTCGGCACCCACAACTTCGAGCGAATCGTCTACAAGCTGTATGGCGACGGCGTCGCGCGGCTCGAGGCGTTCAAGGCCGGCGAATACGATGTGCTCGTCGAGTACATCGCGCGCAACTGGACGCGGCGCGACGTCGGCAAGCGTTTCGACAGCGGCGAGCTCGTCAAGCGCGAATTCCGCCAGCATAACGGCGCGGGCATGCAGGGCTTCTTCATGAACCTGCGCCGGCCGCTGTTTCGCGACGTGCGCGTGCGTCAGGCGCTCGACCTCGCGTTCGACTTCGAATGGCTGAACCGCCAGTTGTTCTATAGCGCCTACACGCGTCTGAACAGCTACTTCGCCGACACCGACCTGCAGGCGACCGGCACGCCCGGCCCCGGTGAGCTGAAGCTGCTGGAGCCGCTGCGCGCGCAGCTCGACCCGGCCGTGTTCGGCCCGATGGTCACGCAGCCGGACACGAACCCGCCGGGCTCGCTGCGCGCGAACCTGCTGAAGGCGCGCGCGTTGCTCGCGCAGGCCGGCTGGACCTATCGCGATGGCGCGCTGCGCAACGCGAAGGGCGAGCCGTTCACGTTCGAGATCCTCGACGATTCGGGCGCGGCGATGGAAGGGATCGTGACGGCGTACCAGCGCAATCTGGCGAAGCTCGGCATCGACGCACGTTTTCGCACGGCTGATTACGCGCTGCTGCAAAAGCGCCTCGACGCGTTCGACTACGACATGACGACGATCCGCTTGCCGGGCGTGCAGGTGCCGGGCGCCGAGCAGTTCTCGCGTTACGGCAGCAAATTCGCCGATGAGCCGGGCTCCGACAACTTCATCGGGCTCAAGTCGCCGGCCGTCGACGCGCTGCTGCACGCACTCGGCACCGCGCAGACCCGCGAAGACCTGCTCGACGCGACGCACGCGCTTGACCGCGTGCTGATGCACGGCTACTACGCGGTCCCGCAGTGGTACAGCACGACGCACCGGATCGCGTACAAGCGCACGCTTGCCTATCCGCAGACGCTGCCGCTGTACTATTCGGCCGAGGGCTGGGTCGTGTCGACCTGGTGGGCGAAGCCCGATCACTGAGCCACGCCGCCCCTACGCCCAACCCCGCCTACCGATCGCGAGTCGACGCCCTATGTGGAGCTACATCCTCAAACGCCTGCTGCTGATGATCCCGACGCTCATCGGCGTGCTGACCCTCACGTTCGCGGTGATCCAGTTCGTGCCGGGCGGCCCGGTCGAGCAGGCCGTGCAGGAATTGCGCAAGGGCGCGACGGAGCAGGGCGCGGTGCCGTTCGGGATGCGTGCGCACACCGGCGTCGACGCGCAGCAGCTCGCGCAACTGAAGGCGCTGTACGGTTTCGACAAACCCCCGCTCGAACGCTACTGGCTGATGCTCAAGCGCTTCGCGCGCTTCGATCTCGGCGACAGCTACTTCCGCCACCAGAGCGTGTGGTCGCTGGTCGCGCAGAAGCTGCCCGTGTCGATCAGCATCGGGCTGTGGACGTTCTTCCTCACGTACCTCATATCGGTGCCGCTCGGCATCGCGAAGGCCGTGCGCAACGGTTCGCCGTTCGACGTCGCGACGAGCCTCGTCGTGCTTGTCGGCTATGCGATTCCGGGCTTCGTGCTCGGCGTGCTGCTGCTCGTGCTGTTCGGCGGCGGCTCGTTCTGGCAGCTGTTCCCGCTGCGCGGGCTCACGTCGGACAACTTCGCGCAGCTGTCGCTCGTCGGCAAGGTGCTCGACTACCTGTGGCATATCGCGCTGCCGATCACGGCGTCGGTCGTCGGCAGCTTCGCGGTCGTCACGATGCTCACGAAGAATGCGTTCCTCGACCAGATCCGCCGGCAATACGTGCTGACCGCGCGCGCGAAGGGGCTCTCCGAGCGCAGCGTGCTGTGGAAGCACGTGTTCCGCAACGCGATGCTGCCGCTGATCGTCGGCTTCCCGGCTGCGTTCATCGGCGCGTTCTTCACGGGCAGCCTGCTGATCGAGACGCTGTTCTCGCTCGACGGCCTCGGGCTGCTGTCGTACGAATCGGTCGTGCGACGCGACTATCCGGTCGTGCTCGGCACGCTGTACCTGTTCACGCTGATCGGGCTCGCGACCAAGCTGATCTCCGATCTCTGTTATGTGTGGGTCGATCCGCGCATTCAATTCGATACCCTGGAGCGCTGACATGAAACCGTCCGTCTGCATGCCCGGCGTCACCGGGCGAGGTGTGCGATGAACCGGGCAGTCGTGTCGTCCCGCATCGACGCGGCGCGCGCCCGCGTGTCGCCGTCGCCCGCGCGTCGCGTGTGGCAGCGTTTCAGGCAGCAGCGCCTCGGCTACTGGAGCTTCGTGATCTTCGTCGTCGCGTTCGCCGCGAGCGTGGCGGCGCCGCTGTGGTCGAACGACAAGCCGCTCGTCGTGCGCTATGACGGCCAGACCTATTTCCCCATGTTCCATGCGTACCCGGAGACGACCTTCGGCGGCGATTTCCCGACGCCGGCCGACTATCTCGATCCGTACGTGCGCAAGCGGCTCGAGGCGCCCGGCAACTTCGTCGTCTACCCGCCGAACCGTTACTACTACGACACGCTGAACTACTTCTCGAACGTGCCGAACCCGGCGCCGCCGTCGCGCGAGAACTGGCTCGGCACCGACGCGCAGGGGCGCGATCTGCTCGCGCGGCTTGTGTACGGGTTCCGCGTGTCGGTCGAGTTCGGGCTGATCCTGACCGTGATCGGCACGCTGCTCGGGATCGCCGCGGGCGCCGTGCAGGGCTTCTTCGGCGGGCGCATCGACATCGTCGGGCAGCGGCTGATCGAGATCTGGAGTTCGCTGCCCGAGCTGTACCTGCTGATCATCTTCGCGTCGATCTTCGAGCCGAGCTTCCTGCTGCTGATCGTGCTGCTCTCGCTGTTCGGCTGGATCGGGCTCGCCGACTACGTGCGCGCGGAATTCCTGCGCAACCGCACGCAGGACTATGTGCGCGCGGCGCGCGCGATGGGGCTCACGAACTGGCAGATCATCTGGCGTCACGTGCTGCCGAACAGTCTCACGCCGGTGATCACGTTCCTGCCGTTCCGGATGAGCGGCTCGATCCTCGCGCTCACGAGCCTCGATTTCCTCGGGCTCGGCGTGCCGCCGCCGACCCCGAGCCTCGGGGAGCTGCTCGCGCAGGGCAAGGGCAACCTCGACGCCTGGTGGATCTCGCTGTCGACGTTCGGCGTGCTGGTCGCGACGTTGCTGCTGCTGACCTTCATGGGCGATGCGCTGCGCAACGCACTGGACACGCGGATCGCCGATTCGGTGCGCGCGGCGGGAGGTCAGCGATGAGCGAACCGGTCGTATCGACGCAGCATGAACCCCTGCTGGCGCTCGAGCATCTGCATGTGCGCTTCGGCGACACGGTCGCGGTGGACGACGTGACGCTCGCGATCGGCCGTGGTGAGCGCGTTGCGCTGGTCGGCGAGTCGGGGTCGGGCAAGAGCGTGACCGCGCTGTCGATCCTGCGGCTGCTGCGCGACGCCGAAGTCAGTGGTGCGATCCGCTTCGCGGGGCAGGACCTAGCGGCCAAAAGCGAGCGCGAAATGCGCGGGCTGCGCGGCTCGGACATCGCGATGATCTTCCAGGAGCCGATGACCGCGCTCAACCCGCTGTATACGATCGGCGTGCAGATCGGCGAGACGATCGTGCTGCACGACGGTGTATCGGCTGTCGAGGCGCGCAAGCGTGCGATCGCGCTGCTCGCGCGCACGGGCATCGCGGAGCCGGAGAAGCGGGTCGACAGCTATCCGCACCAGTTGTCGGGCGGCCAGCGCCAGCGCGCGATGATCGCGATGGCGCTCGCCTGCCGGCCGCGCCTGTTGCTGGCCGACGAGCCGACCACCGCGCTCGACGTGACGATCCGCGCGCAGATCGTCGACCTGCTGCTGGAACTGCAGCGCGAGGAAGCGAAAAAGCGCGGGATGGCGATCCTGCTGATCACGCACGACCTGAATCTCGTGCGGCACTTCGCGGATCGCGTCGCGGTGATGGAGCACGGCCGGCTCGTCGAGAGCGGGCCCGTCGAGCGGATCTTCGCGGAACCCGAGCATCCGTATACGCAGCGGCTGCTGAACAGCCGGCCGCAACGCGCGGTTGCGCCGGTGATGCCGATCGCGCCCGTCGTGCTCGATGCGCACCACGTGAGCGTGCAGTTCGCGCGCAAGCGGCCGGGCATCGCGGGCTGGTTCGGCTCGGTGCCCGTGACGGCCGTCGCGGACGTATCGGTGTCGGTGCGGCAGGGCGAGACGCTCGGCATCGTCGGCGAATCGGGATCCGGGAAGTCGACGCTCGCGATGGCGCTGCTCGGGCTGCAGAAGACGGCCGGCGGCACGATCGAATTCCAGGGGCGCGCGCTGTCGACCTATCGCGGCCGTGAGCAGACCGCGCTGCGCTCGAACATGCAGGTGGTCTTTCAGGATCCGTTCAGTTCGCTTTCGCCGCGTCACACGATCGAGCGGATCGTCGGCGAGGGGCTCGAGCTGCATCGCCCGGACATGACGCCCGATGCGCGCCGCGCGAAGTCGCTCGCGGTACTGCGCGAAGTCGGCCTCGACCGCACGGTGCTGCACCGTTATCCGCATGAATTCTCGGGCGGGCAGCGCCAGCGGATCGCCATCGCGCGCGCGCTGGTGCTGGAGCCGCGCATCCTGATCCTCGACGAGCCGACCTCCGCGCTCGACGTGTCGATCCAGCAGCAGGTGCTGAAACTGCTCGCGAATTTGCAACAGAAATACAACCTCGGCTATGTATTCATCAGCCACGACCTGGAGGTGATCGGGGCGATGGCGCACCGCGTCGCGGTGATGCAGGACGGGGCCGTCGTCGAGTCGGGAGAGGTGGCCGATATCTTCACCCGACCGTCACATCCTTACACACAAAAGCTGTTGAAAGCGGTCTGGAAAGCGTGATAGGCCGCCAATGGTCTGATCATCTCGATTGTATTTATTAATTTGTTTTGACAAACGATTACGCGCTGGCTAGTATCGACCGAAATTTTCCGCCAATCAGCTGATTTTTAAGCAAATTCCATCGACCAATGCAGCATCGATCCCTGACCCAGGCATGCGCGCGCACCATCGCCGGGCTATTCATCGGCGCCCTGTTTGCAGCAGCTCCCGGCGCGTTCGCCGACGAAGTCAGCAGTTTTAACCAAAATGTCACGAATTCGACGCAGAACGCGTCGAATTCTTCCCTCCAGCAGGCCAGCGCGCAGCCGTCGAGCGGTGGCGCGAAGTCGTTCCTCGCCGGCATGGCCGGCAAGGCAGGCGACGTGGTCGTCGGCGCGCTGAACATGATCGGCGTGCGCTATCGCTGGGGCGGCAACTCGCCGGATTCGGGCCTCGATTGCAGCGGCTTCGTGCGCTATGTGTTCCAGGACACGCTCGGCATGTCGCTGCCGCGCCGTGCGGAAGAGATGAGCCGCGTCGGCGAGAAGGTCAGCATGAGCAACCTCAAGCCGGGTGACCTCGTGTTCTTCAACACGATGCGCCGCACGTTCTCGCACGTCGGCATCTATATCGGCGACAACAAGTTCGTGCACTCGCCGTCGACCGGCAGCACCATCCGCGTCGACGATCTCGATAGCGGCTACTGGGAAAAGCGTTTCACCGGCGCGCGCCGGCTTGAATCGGAGTTCCCGATGAAGCCGGAAGACCTGCGTCAGCGCGTGCGCGCGACGATCGGCGACGATTCGGCGAGCGGCAACAACTGACGTTCGACGGCCAGTCCGGCCGGATCGAAAAAACCCTGTCACCGAAAGGCGGCAGGGTTTTTTGTTTTGGGGCGGTGCAAACGGTGAGCTGAAAGCCGTTCCGCCGTTGGCAGGCCGGCGGCGCGCACCGGCCTGCGCATCGCGTGCTTACGCGGCAGCTACGCCGCGCGCCGCCGTGAGCTTGCGCTGCAGTTCCGGCATGATGCGCGCGACGGCTTCCTCGCCCGCGAGGATCGCCGCGTTGCGCTGGTTGAAATCGCTGCCGCCCATGGCCGCGAGGTTTGGGCGGATCACGACGTCCGCGTACTTGTCGAGCTCGTAGGTCTTGATCGTCTGGCCCATGATCGTGAAGGTCTGCAGCAGCATCTCGATCGGGTTGTTGGTTGCCGCGCCGTCCGGCCGGGCCGAGATGTCGACCGCGATCACGAAGCTCGCGCCCATCTTGCGCGCGTACGATGCTGGCACGGGGCTCACGAGGCCGCCGTCGACATATTCGCGGTTGCCGATCTTCACCGGTTCGAACACCGACGGCACGCTGCACGACGCGCGCACCGCGAGCCCCGTGTTGCCCTGCTGGAACAGGATCGGCTGGCCGCTCTGCAGATCGGTCGCGACGATGCCGAGCGGCTTCGCCATCTTCTCGATCGGCCGGTTGTTGAGCGTCTTGTTCAGGAAGTTCTGCAGTGCCACGCCTTGCAGCAGCCCGCGTGAGCGGAACGGCAGCGCCCAGTCGCTGATCGCTGCCTGGTCCATGTCGAGCGCGATCTTGTTGATCTGCAGCGCGCTCATGCCCGATGCATAGAGTGCGCCGACCACCGAGCCCGCGCTCGTGCCTGCGACGATTTCGACCGGGATGCCACGCGCCTCGAGCGCCTTCAGCACGCCGATGTGCGAGAAGCCGCGCGCGGCGCCGCCACCGAGCGCGATGCCGATCTTCACGGGCTTTTCTTGCGACTGTGTGTTGCCGGGGCGGGATTTGTCGCCGAACGACGTGCAGGCGGCGAGGCTGGCGGACGCGGCGGCGATCGTGAAGTGGCGGCGCGACAGGCGAGGGGACGACATCGAATGGTTCTCCGGCGGCTTGGCGGCGGGTTACACGGCCCGCGGCGGCGATAGGTTCCGAGCGGCCGCGCAGCAGGTTCCGTGCGGCCGGTGCCGCGCCGGCTGGCGGCCGCGGCGCGCACATCATAAAGCAAGCGGCGCGCTTGGCGCGATGTCCGGCGCGAGTATAATTCCGGCTTCTTTCCCGTTCCGGGCGTCGCCGGCCCCGTTGCTGTCCGGGCTACCGCCGTCGATCCCGCGTCGAATCATTCATGCGCCCCAGGCGTTCGAGTTACCGTTTATGACCCGTCCTGTCCGTACCCGCTTCGCGCCGAGTCCCACCGGCTTCATCCACCTCGGCAACATCCGCTCCGCGCTCTATCCGTGGGCGTTCGCCCGCAAGATGAAGGGCATGTTCGTGCTGCGCATCGAGGATACCGACGTCGAGCGCTCGTCACAGGAAGCGGTCGACGCGATCCTCGAAGGGATGCAATGGCTCGGCCTGGATTTCGACGAAGGCCCGATCTACCAGATGCAGCGGATGGACCGCTATCGCGAGGTGCTCGCGCAGATGCTGGAGAAGGGGCTGGCGTACCCGTGCTACATGTCGGCCGAGGAGCTCGATGCGCTGCGCGAACGCCAGCGCGAGGCCGGCCTGAAGCCGCGCTACGACGGCACGTGGCGTCCGGAGCCCGGCAAGGTGCTGCCGGAGCCGCCGGCTGGCGTGAAGCCGGTGCTGCGCTTCCGCAATCCGCTGACGGGCACGGTCGTGTGGGACGACGCCGTGAAGGGGCGTGTCGAGATCTCGAACGAGGAACTCGACGACCTCGTGATCGCGCGCCCGGACGGCACGCCGATCTACAACTTCTGCGTGGTGGTGGACGACATGGACATGGGCATCACGCACGTGATCCGTGGCGACGACCACGTGAACAACACGCCGCGCCAGATCAACATCCTGAATGCGCTCGGCGGCGAGCCGCCCGTCTATGCGCACCTGCCGACCGTGCTGAACGAGCAGGGCGAGAAGATGAGCAAGCGGCATGGCGCGATGAGCGTGATGGCGTATCGCGACGCCGGCTTCCTGCCTGAAGCCGTCGTCAACTATCTTGCGCGCCTCGGCTGGTCGCACGGCGACGCCGAGATCTTCTCGCGCGAGCAGTTCGTCGAATGGTTCGATCTCGAACATCTCGGCAAGTCGCCGGCGCAGTACGACCACGGCAAGCTGAGCTGGCTGAACGCGCATTACATCAAGGAAGCTGACAACGCGCGCCTCGCCGAGCTGGCCAAGCCGTTCCTCTCCGCACTCGGCATCGACGATGCGGCGATCGCGACGGGCCCTGCGCTCGAAGCGGTGGTCGGGCTGATGAAGGATCGCGCGACGACGGTCAAGGAGATCGCGGAAGGTGCCACGATGTTCTACCGTGTGCCGGCACCGGAAGCCGATGCGCTTGCGCAGCACGTGACCGATGCGGTGCGCCCGGCGCTGGCCGATCTCGTCGCTGCATTGAAGGCGGCCGACTGGACGAAGGAAGCCGTGTCCGCCGCGCTGAAGGCAACGCTTGGCACGCACAAGCTGAAGATGCCGCAACTCGCGATGCCGGTGCGTCTGCTGGTGGCGGGTACGACGCACACGCCGTCGATCGATGCGGTGCTCGTGCTGTTCGGTCGCGATGTCGTGGTGTCGCGCATCGAGGCCGCGCTGGTCTGAGGTTCGGGTGCGTGTGAAGCTGCCCGTGCGTGACATCGCGGCAGCTTCGCAAAAAATTTCGCTCGAATCGCAAAAAGGGTATTTACAAGTTCAAAGTAGCTCCATATAATCTCATTTCTGTTCTGCAAGGGGGTATAGCTCAGCTGGGAGAGCGCTTGCATGGCATGCAAGAGGTCAGCGGTTCGATCCCGCTTACCTCCACCATCAGAACAAGCTGGATTGATTTGCGAAGCAGCGGTGGTAGTAATAAATGCTTCACAGAATGATTCAAAGCAGTTAGAATTTCGGCCTTCGCTGTTGATTGAAAAGTGAATAGCGAAAGTCAGACAGATCTGAAAAGATTTTGTCCCCTTCGTCTAGAGGCCTAGGACATCACCCTTTCACGGTGAGTACAGGGGTTCGAATCCCCTAGGGGACGCCAGATTCAGCGGCGTTTCATAGAAGTGTCGCAACGCTTGCAGGAACGTAACCGACGTCCTGCGGGTGAGGGTAGGAAAGCTGGAGCGGTAGTTCAGTCGGTTAGAATACCGGCCTGTCACGCCGGGGGTCGCGGGTTCGAGTCCCGTCCGCTCCGCCAGAACGAAGCCCGTTCAAGACGTTTTTGAGCGGGCTTTTGTATTAAAGATGTAAGCAGTACGTTGTCCCCTTCGTCTAGAGGCCTAGGACATCACCCTTTCACGGTGAGTACAGGGGTTCGAATCCCCTAGGGGACGCCAGATTCAGCGGCGTTTCGTAGAAGTGCCGCAGCACTTGCAGGAACGTGACGATGTCCTGCAGGTGAGGGTAGGAAAGCTGGAGCGGTAGTTCAGTTGGTTAGAATACCGGCCTGTCACGCCGGGGGTCGCGGGTTCGAGCCCCGTCCGCTCCGCCAGAACGAAGCCCGTTCAAAGAACGTTTTTTGAACGGGCTTTTGCATTAAGGATGTAAGCAGTACGTTGTCCCCTTCGTCTAGAGGCCTAGGACATCACCCTTTCACGGTGAGTACAGGGGTTCGAATCCCCTAGGGGACGCCAGATTTCGGCGTCGTTCGAACAAACGACGCGCCGGCAGGAAGCAACCGACGCCTGCCAGGCAAGCAGCAAGACTGGAGCGGTAGTTCAGTCGGTTAGAATACCGGCCTGTCACGCCGGGGGTCGCGGGTTCGAGTCCCGTCCGCTCCGCCAGAAAATGAAGAAGCCCGCCTTGTGCGGGCTTTTTCATTTGCGTTTCCGGTTGCGCCCGCCAGCGGCGTAACCTCCGGTCATCCGGCGTCGGGCCGCTACGAGAAATTCGCGATTGCATCCCTACGCGACTGCGCTATCGTGGCGGGATGCGTTCTTGACCCCTGCGCGATGCTCGATCCGACCGACCTGCGACTTCTGTATCAGCTCCGGCCTGCGGAGGCCGGCGATTTTCCGTTTGCCGAAGCGCTGACGCACGGAAACATGGGCGGCTATTACAAGCGCCACGGGCTCGTGTGGCGCAGCGACCTGTTTTATGCGAGCTGGCGCGAATCCGAGAACTTCATCCTTGAGGCTGACGGTGAGCGCATCGGCGTACTGCGCGTGACCGAGGAGGGCGACTCGCTGCACATCCGCGATGTGCAGATTGCAGCCGGCCATCGCGGGCAGGGCGCCGGCACCTACATGCTCGACATGTCGCATCGCTGGGCGCGTGCGCGCGGGCTGCACGAACTGCAACTGCGCGTGTTCGTCGACAATCCTGCCGCGCGTCTCTACTTGCGCATGGGCTATCAGGTTGCCGGGTCGCGGCTCGCGCAACTTGGCTCGATCCGCCACATGGTGCGGCCAGTCTGAAGATCTGACGCCCTGGAGCGAGGCGCTCAGCGGACGGCGCCGATCGCGTCGTCGTTCGGCGTTTCGTCGTCCGCGAGGCTGCCTTCCAGGCCGCGGTGCTCGTAGCCGCGCAGCATGAATGCGCGCGGGCTTTCGCCGAATGCACGGCGGAACATCGCCGAAAAGGCGCTCTGGCTCTGGTAGCCGAGTTCGCGCGCGATGTGCGACAGCGGGCGCCCCTGGTTCAGCAGCGGAATGGCCCGTGCCAGCAGTGCCTGCTGACGCCACTGCGAAAAGCTCACGCCCAGTTCCTGCTTGAAGAGCCGCGAAATCGTGCGCGTGCTCGCGCCGACCTCGCTTGCCCAATGTTCAAGCGACTCCGCATGCGCCGGGTGCGCGAGTACCGATTCGCACAGCATGCGCAGCCGTTTTTCGTCGGGCATCGGCACCGCGAGCGGCAGCGGTTCGGCGCGGCTCAGCTCGTCGAGCACGAGCCCGCACAGCAGGCGCTCGCGCGCGGTGCTCAGGTCGCGTGCGTCGAGTGCGACGATCAGTTCGCGCAGGAGCCCCGTCACTTCGACGACGCGGCACGCATCGAGCCCGTCCGGCACGATCGACTCGTCGATATACAGCGTGCGCAAATACGCCTCTTCGACGATCACGACCTCGTGCGTCACACGCGGCGGTACCCAGATCGCGCGGGATGGCGGCACCATCCATGTCGTGCCGGTCGTCGCGACGCGCAGCACGCCGCGCGACGCGTACGCGAGCTGCGCCCACGCATGCGTATGCAACGGGATGCGGTGTCCGGCGTCGACCCGCCGTGCGCGCACGCGCATCGGATGGACGGCGGTCGGTGCGAATTCGGGCGGAATGTCGATGACGTACGGGTTCGATACGTCGGCTTGGACGGGCGGATTCATGGACGATTCGGGCAGCGCGGCGGCGATGCCGTTATTGTAGAAGGCGCCGCAAAAGCGCATGCGACGGTTTGTCGGACGATCATGCCGCGTTCAAATGAACTTTGTGTGGGGCCCCCGGCGATTTCGGGACTGCCCGGGGCCGGGCGCGCGTGCGGGTTCGAACCATCGGACCGGTATCGTGGTCTATCGATGCGCGGGCGATTTCGCACGAATCGCACGCGAGCACGGCAACACACGAATCAAAGAGGAGAACCACGATGCGTTACGTATTCGTCTACGGCACCTTGAGAAACGGGGAGGCCAACGACATCGGCCATGCAGCCGCCAGGCACGGGATTGCCGCGCCGACGCTGCTCGGCGCCGCCGCGCTGCCGGGCGAACTGTACGATTTCGGCCCGTATCCGGGGATGATCGCCGGAGCGGCCGGCAAGTCGCTGGTCTGGGGCGACGTGTACGAGGTCGACGACCGGCTCGTTCCGGTGCTCGACGAGATCGAGCGCGTGTATCCTGGCGTCGACGCGCTGTTCAAGCCGGAGGACGTGACCGTCGAGCTCGGCGGCCGGCAGTACGCCTGCCTTTACTATCCGGTCGCCGCACACGCGACAGCCGGGCGTCCGCGCATTGCGTCGGGAGACTGGGTTCAGCACCGGCGCGAGCGGGAAGCCGTCTGACCGGTTGCGCGGCGGCCGGTCCTGCCGCAACAGAAAAAGCGCCCCGAGGGGCGCTTTTTTGATGCCGTCATCGCATGCGACCGGCGCCGACGCAGGACCGGCCCCGACCGAGGCGGGCAGCGTCGTCAGATTTCCTCGTACAGCGGCAGCGTCAGGAACTCGGTGAAGCCTTCCGACGTCGACATCTGCTCGAAGATCGCCGCGGCGCGCTCGTACGGCTGCGTGTTGCCGCCGACCGACCGCTTCACGTTGTCGAGCTCGGCCTTCGCGAATTCGCGCACGAGTTCGGCCGTGACCTTGCGGCCGTCGTCGAGCACGCCTTTCGGCGAGCGGATCCATTGCCACACCTGCGAACGGGAGATCTCGGCCGTGGCCGCATCTTCCATCAGGTTGTGGATCGGCACGCAGCCGTTGCCGTCGAGCCATGCGCCGAGGTAGTGGATGCCGACGTTGATGTTGTTGCGCAGGCCGGCTTCGGTGATCGGCGCTTCGGGCTGGAAGTCGAGCAGGTTCCTGCCTTCGACCTGCACGTCGTCGCGCTGCTTCGCGATCTGGTTCGGCTGGTCGCCGAGCACCTTGACGAACTCTTCCATCGCGATCGGCACGAGGCCCGGGTGGGCCACCCAGCCGCCGTCGTAGCCGTCGGTCGCGTCGCGCTGCTTGTCCGAGCGCACGCCGCCCATTGCCTTGTCGTTCGCCTCCGGATCGTTCTTGATCGGGATCAGCGCGCTCATCCCGCCGATCGCCGGCGCGTTGCGCTTGTGGCAGGTCTTCAGCAGCAGCAGCGCGTACGCGCGCATGAACGGCACCGTCATCGTGATCTTCGAACGCTCGGCGAGGCAGAAGTCGCGGTCGTTCTTGAACTTCTTGATGGCCGAGAAGATGTAGTCCCAGCGGCCGGCGTTCAGGCCCGAGCTGTGTTCGCGCAGTTCGTACAGGATCTCGTCCATCTCGAACGCGGCGAGGATCGTCTCGATCAGCACCGTCGCGCGGATCGTGCCGCGCGGCACGCCGACGCCTTCCTGCGCGGCGACGAAGATGTCGTTCCACAGGCGCGCCTCGAGATGGCTTTCCATCTTCGGCAGGTAGAAGTACGGGCCCGAGCCGCGCGCGAGCAGTTCCTTCGCGTTATGGAACAGGAACAGCGCGAAATCGAAGATGCCGCCGGACACGCGCTGGCCGTCGACCGTCACGTGCTTTTCGTCGAGGTGCCAGCCGCGCGGACGCACGATCAGCGTCGCGACCTTGTCGTTCAGCTGGTACGACTTGCCGTTCTGCTCGAGCGAGATCGTGCGGCGCACCGCGTCCTTCAGGTTGATCTGGCCGTCGATCTGGTTCGTCCAGCTCGGCGCGTTCGAATCCTCGAAGTCCGTCATGTACGAATCGGCACCCGAGTTCAGCGCGTTGATGATCATCTTGCGCTCGACGGGGCCCGTGATCTCGACGCGGCGGCATTGCAGGTCGGCCGGCAGCGGCGCAACCTTCCAATCGCCTTCGCGGATCGCCTTCGTCTCGACCAGGAAGTCGGGGCGCTCGCCCGCATCGAGGCGTTTCGTGCGCTCGACGCGCGCCTGCAGCAGCGCCTGGCGGCGCGGCTCGAACGTGCGGTGCAGCGCCGCGACGAGTGCGAGCGCTTCGGGCGTCAGGATTGCTTCGTAACCCGGCTTGATTTCGCCGGTGATCGCCATGCCTTGCGGCAGCGTGATCGGGGTGCTCATGAGTCTCATCTCCTTGGTCGGTCAGTTGCGGTTTCGGTGAATGGGGAAGGCGGCAGCGCTGCGAACGTCATGCACCCGGGCCGGGGCGCGTGCGGTTCGCGGGTCTGCCGGACGGAGCCGGGGTGGCGAGGAATGCGAGCAGGTCGGCCATGCCGGTGCCCGTGCCGTCGGGCGGCGCGCCGAGTTCCTCGGCGGGCGCACCCGTGCGGTTGAGCCAGAACGTCGTGTAGCCGAACCAGACGGCGCCGGCGACGTCCCATGCGTTCGACGACACGAACACGATGCCGCGCCGGTTCGGTCCGAACGCGTCGGTGCCGAGCGCATAGGCGGCCGGGCTCGGCTTGTACGCGCGCACGGTGTCGGCCGACAGCACGCGATCGAACAGCCCGGACATGCCGGCGCTCTTGATTGCAATGTCGAGCATCTGCGGCGTGCCGTTCGACAGGATCGCGAGCGGCGGGCGCGGGTCGCGCGCGCGCAGCTTGCGCAGCGCGGGCACCGTATCGGGATAGGTCGACAGGCACGCGTATTCGTCCATCAACCGCTTCTCGGCCGCGCTGTTCAGCGCGAGCCCGAGCCGGCGCGCGGCGAACCGCAGTGCATCGAGCGTGATGTCCCGGAACGGGCGATAGCGGGCGCCGGCCGGATCGGCGAGCGTGCGCAACTGCGAGTATTCGATTTGCTTGCGTCGCCACAGCTGCGACAACCGTTCCCCGTGACCGGGAAACATCTGCTCTGCCGCGGCCAGGACCGCACGCACGTCGAACAACGTGCCGAATGCGTCGAAGAGGATTGCGTCGGGAGAGGAGAGTGTCGTTGTGGCCGACATAGCCTTGCGCTCCAGTTTCAGAGGTCGGGTAAATTCTATTCGTGATCGTATGCGCTAAAAAAGACGCTAATCATCACTTGATCTTTTACTTTCATATACCTAATCTTGAGCGGTTTAAGCTATTTGAAGGGCGGCAGTACCGCCCCCGCGAGTCATGGACCGGTTCAAGCAGATCGAAACGTTCGTTGCGGTCGCGGCGAAGGGCAGCCTGTCGGCGGCCGCGCACGCGGAAGGCGTCGCACCGGCGATCATCGGCCGCCGCCTCGACGCGCTTGAGGAGCGGCTCGGCGTGAAGCTGCTGGTGCGCACGACGCGCAAGCTCACGCTGACATTCGAGGGTTCGGCGTTCCTCGAGGATTGCCAGCGCGTCATCAACGACATGCAGAACGCGGAGGCGAGCGTGTCCGCCGGCGGCGTGAAGGCGAGCGGCCATCTGCGCATTTCCGCGCCGGCCGGCTTCGGCCGGCGGCACGTCGCGCCGCTCGTGCCCGAATTCAGCGTCGGGCATCCGGATGTATCGGTCACGCTCGACCTGTCCGACCGGATGGTCGACCTCGTCAACGAGGGATTCGATTGCGCGGTGCGGCTCGGCGAGCTGCCCGACTCGTCGCTCGTGTCGCTGAAGCTCGGCGAGAATCGCCGCGTGTGCGTCGCTGCTCCCGCGTATCTCGTACGGCGCGGCACGCCGGCCACGCTCGCGGAGCTGGCGCGGCACAACTGCCTCGCGCTCGCGGCAAACGCGAACCAGCAACGCGGCTGGTCGTTCCAGGAGAACGACAAGGTCGTGTCGATCCGCGTGAACGGCACGATGGAATGCTCGGATGGTGCGGTGCTGCACGAGTGGTGCCTCGCCGGCCACGGCCTGGCGTGGCGCTCGTGGTGGGAGGTCGGCGAGGACATCGCGGCCGGCCGGCTCGTCAGCGTGCTCGACGCGTTCGCCGCCCCGCCGATCGGCATCCACGCGGTGTTTCCGCAACGCCGGCACCTGCCGCTGCGCGTGCGGCTGTTTCTCGATTACCTGAAGCACACCTACGAGCGGCCCGGATATTGGGGAGAGTAGGCCGTGCATGCCCGCGTGTTTCCGATATGAGGGCGAACCCGCTGCCGGCGCCGGTTGGGCGGTTTCGCGCACTACACTCGAAGGAGGCATGTCCGACACGTCGCGGCCGGCTCGGATGGGATCGCGGCGTGCGGAGTGCGATTGACGAAGGAGGGCGCGATGTTCCGGCACATCCTCGTTCCAACCGACGGTTCCGAACTGTCGCAGAAGGCAATCGACGGCGCGATCGACCTGGCTCGGGCGGTCGGTGCGCGCGTCACGGCCTATGCGTGCCTGCCGCAGTATCCGTACTCGCCGTTTTCCGAAGTGATCATCGAGCCGCCCGCCGATTTCCGGGCGCGCAGCGAGCGCGAGGCGCGCGCGCACCTCGACGAGGTCGAATCGGCCGCGAAGGCGGCCGGCGTCGATTGCGACACCTGGACGAGCGTGCATCCGTCGCCGTATCTCGGCATCATCGAGGCGGCCGAACGCGGCGGCTGCGACGTGATCTTCATGGCGTCCCACGGACGCCGCGGGCTCGGCAGCTTGCTGATCGGCAGCGAGACGCAGCGCGTGCTGACCCATACGAAAATTCCGGTGATCGTTTATCGGTAGGGCGGCGCCCTGGAAAAAGGGCGCGCCGGACGGAGCCGGCGCGCGTCGTTGCTGGCGGCCCGCAGGCCGCGCGGCGGGTCGCGCGATCGGTATCGCGCGCCTGCCGTCTCCTCCCTGATTGTTGTTCGGTGGCCGATGCCGCGCCGTCGCGAGACGGGGCGGGCATCGGCATGACGCGTGTCGCGCGTTATGCGACCTTCTTGCCGTCGAAGAACTGCTCGTCTTCGGTCGAGCCGTGCAGCGCGGTCGTCGACGCTTCGCGCTCGACCGTCTGCGTCACTGCGTCGAAGTAGCCGGTACCGACTTCGCGCTGGTGCTTGACGGCCGTGAAGCCCTTGTCCGCTGCCGCGAACTCGGCTTGCTGCAGTTCGACGAACGCGCTCATCTGCGTGCGGGCATAGCCGTGCGCGAGGTTGAACATCGAGTAGTTGAGCGCATGGAAGCCGGCCAGCGTGATGAACTGGAACTTGTAGCCCATCGCGCCGAGTTCCTTCTGGAACTTCGCGATCGTCGCGTCGTCGAGGTTCTTCTTCCAGTTGAACGACGGCGAGCAGTTGTACGACAGCATCTTGCCCGGGAACTGCTTGTGAATCGCTTCCGCGAACTTCTTCGCGTACTCGAGATCCGGCTTGCCCGTCTCGCACCAGACCAGGTCGGCGTACGGCGCGTACGCGAGACCGCGCGAGATCGCCTGCTCGATGCCCGGCTTCGTGCGGAAGAAGCCTTCCACCGTGCGCTCGCCCATCAGGAACGGCTTGTCGTTGTCGTCGACGTCGGACGTGATCAGGTCGGCCGCTTCCGCGTCGGTGCGGGCGACCAGCACGGTCGGCGTGCCCATCACGTCCGCCGCGAGACGCGCAGCCGACAGTTTCGCGACGGCTTCACGCGTCGGCACCAGCACCTTGCCGCCCATGTGGCCGCACTTCTTCACCGACGCGAGCTGGTCTTCGAAGTGGACGCCCGAGGCGCCGGCTTCGATCATCGCCTTCATCAGCTCGAACGCGTTCAGCACGCCGCCGAAACCGGCTTCCGCGTCAGCGACGATCGGTGCGAAGAAGTCGACATAGCCTTCGTCGCCCGGGTTCTTGCCTTCCGACCACTGGATCTGGTCGGCGCGCGTCAGCGTGTTGTTGATGCGCTTCACGACGAGCGGCACCGAGTTTGCCGGGTACAGCGACTGGTCCGGGTACATTTCGCCCGCGACGTTCGCGTCGCCGGCCACTTGCCAGCCGGACAGGTAGATGGCCTTCAGGCCTGCCTTCACCTGCTGCATCGCCTGGTTGCCGGTCAGTGCGCCGAGGGCGTTGACGAACGGCTCGTGGTTGATGAGGCTCCACAGCTTTTCCGCGCCGCGCTTGGCCAGCGTATGCTCGATCGGGATCGAGCCACGCAGGCGGACCACGTCTTCAGCCGAGTAGCTGCGCTTGATACCCTTCCAGCGCGGATCGGTTTCCCATTGCTTTTGCAGTTCCTGTGCCTGTTGCTGACGAGACATGATGAGCTCCTTGATGCGGTGCGATGCCTGATGGGTTGAATCTGACGGTGGCGAGGCTGTTCTCGAAGCCGGGAGCGATGCGTTCCGGTTCGCGAGGTCTTGTATAAGAGTCTAGGCAAATCGACCGGAGCGGGACAGGGGGCTTGTTGAGCGGTGGGGTAAATTTTTAGTTGTTTTTAATCAATATCTTGGAACTGTAATTTCGAGATAAGAAATGCCTTTTTCCATCCCGCAATCGCTGCGGTTGTGCCACGCAGCATGATTTTTTACGACACAAAAAAATTTTCCGCATCGTGAAATGTGGGGCGGGGCGAAAAAAAACCGGCGCATATGCGCCGGTTGGCTGGATGGGCAGGGCGGTCATCCGCGGGTCTGCCCTCCGTGGGGCGGCCGATGGCCGCCCGTGCGTGCTTACGACGCGGAGTTGCCGCGACGCGGGCCACCGCTGCGTTGGCCGTCGCGACGCGGGCCGCCGTCACGGCTGCCGCCCGGCAGATCGGAAGAGCGTCGGGTAGGAAAGAGTGTCAACAATGGTGTAGAGTCCGGTGGTGGCCGGATCATTAAAAAAAAGAAAACACAAGACCACCGTCACATACAATCTAACACCAGT
>NZ_JAAGPP010000293.1:0-3920 GCF_017104975.1 Burkholderia sp. Ac-20344 | reverse complement strand
GCAACGCGGTTCAGCGCGCCGAGCGCGTCACCGGCCGCGAGCGCGCGCGCGGCCGCCGTGATCAGCGAATCCATCCGAATCCCGACACACTTGTCACTCCCTCCGGCCCGATGCCCGCCACTAATCTAGCACCACGCACACGGCACCGGACGCCGTGCCCGGATACCCATCGGAAGGAGGAACCCGCCATGACGACCCATCTCACAGGAACGCGCGACGAATGGCTGGCCGCGCGCCGCGCGCTGCTCGACGCGGAAAAGGCGCTGACGCGGCAAAGCGACGAACTCGCACGGCGGCGCCAGGCACTGCCCTGGGTGCGCGTCGACAAGACCTACCGGTTCGACACCGAAGACGGGCAGGCAACGCTCGACGATCTGTTTCTCGGCCGTTCGCAACTGCTCGTCTATCACTTCATGTTCGGCCCCGACTACAAGGCCGGCTGCCCGTCGTGCTCGGCGCTCGCCGACGGGTTCGACGGCTTCGCCGTGCACCTGGCGAACCACGACGTGACGCTCGGCGCCGTGTCGCGCGCGCCGCTCGCGAAGCTGCTCGCTTACCGGCAGCGGATGGGGTGGAGCTTCCCGTGGGCGTCGTCGGTCGGCAGCGATTTCAACTTCGACTTCAATGTGTCGTTCACCGAAACGCAGCAGCGCACCGGCGACGTCGAGTACAACTACGCGCGGGCCGGCCACGCGATGGACATGGATCCGCCGCCGGCGCCCGTCGTGCAGTTCGCGGCGACCTGCGGCACCGACGCGGTCACGTATTCGCTCGACCGGCCGGGGATGAGTGCGTTCGTGCGCGAGGACGGCGCCGTCTATCACACGTACTCGACCTATGCGCGCGGGCTCGACGGGCTGTGGGGGATGTACCAGTGGCTCGATCGCGCGCCGCGCGGGCGCAACGAGACAGGCCCGTGGTGGCGCCGTCATGACGAGTACGCGCGCGGCTGAGCACGCCGGCAACGGATCGGCGCGCGCGATGGCACGGCCGGTGACCGGCGATGCGGGGCCCGATCCGCGGGCCTTCGGGGTGGCGCTCGTTGCCGTGTTCGCCGTTGCCGCGATCGCGAGCGTGGCGCAGCACGCGTCGATGGCGGCGATGGGCGGCGCGCCGGTGCCCGGCGGCTGGATGGCGCAGGCAACAGGGCTGCGGCCATGCGGATGGGGTGCCGGCCGCACGATCGCGGCGATGGCCGAGATGTGGGGCACGATGACTGTGGCGATGATGCTGCCCGTGCTGGCGCCAGTGCTCTGGCGATACCGGCAGAGCATTGGCCCACTGGCTGCGGCGCGTTCGACCTGGTTCGTCGTCGTGGCCGGTGCCGGGTATTTCGCCGTGTGGATGGCGCTTGGGGCGCTCGTGTTTCCGGTTGGCGCCGCACTGACGAGCGCGGCCGCACGGCTGCCGGCGCTCGCCCGCGCGATGCCGTTCGTGGCCGGCACGGTCGTATTGGCTGCAGGCGTCCTGCAATTCTCCGGATGGAAGGCGCGCCGGCTGGCGTGCTGCCGGCACGCGGCGACCTGCGTGCCCCAGCCGCGCGTGGAGGCCGGTGCAGCATGGCGGCACGGCGTGCGAGCCGCCATGCGATGCGGGGCGTGTTGCGGGAACCTGATGGCGGTCGCGCTGGCCGCCGGCATGATGGATCCGCGCGTGATGGCGGCCGTGACGGTTGCAATCGCCGCCGAACGCCTTGTGCCGGCCGGCGGGCGGGTTGCGCGGATCGTCGGCTGCGCCGTGGTCGCAGGCGGCATGGCGATGATCGTCCGCGCGGCCGGGCTGCTGTAACGCGGGGAAGGCGACGCGTTCGGCACGTCGCCGGGCCGCGCTTCACCGTCGCCGCTAGCGCCGCGTGGCCGGTCTGCAACAGGCGGACGGGCCGTTTCGCGGCCGGTTGCGCGAATGGCTCGATGCGGCGGTGAAACGAAAGGCGATCGAAAATGAACCGAACGGCGAACCGAACGATTCGGCCCCCGAACGGAGGAAAGTGGCTAAGCCGTTGTTCGTGTTGTGAAAATTCGCGGCGCTTCGCGTATAATTCGCTTTTGCGCCCATAGGATTTGCCATGCGTCTGATCCAAAAAGCACTCACTTTCGATGACGTGCTCCTCGTACCCGCCTTCTCCGACGTTCTCCCGCGCGACACCAGCCTCAAGACCAAGCTGACCCGCAACATCTCCCTGAACATGCCGCTCGTGTCCGCCGCCATGGACACGGTCACCGAAGGTCGCCTCGCGATCGCGATGGCACAGCAGGGTGGCGTCGGTATCGTCCACAAGAACCTGACGCCGGCCGAACAGGCCCGCGAGGTCGCGAAGGTCAAGCGTTTCGAATCGGGCGTCGTCCGCGATCCGATCACGGTCCCGCCGCAAATGAAGGTGCGCGACGTGATCGCGCTGTCGCGCCAGCATGGCATCTCGGGCTTCCCGGTCGTCGAAGGCCCGCAGCTCGTCGGTATCGTCACGAACCGCGACCTGCGTTTCGAAACCCGCCTCGATGAGCCGGTCAAGTCGATCATGACGCCGCGCGAGCGCCTCGTCACGGTCAAGGAAGGCACGCCGCTCGCCGAAGCGAAGGCGCTGATGCACAGCCACCGCCTCGAGCGCGTGCTGGTCGTCAACGACGCGTTCGAACTGCGCGGCCTGATGACCGTCAAGGACATCACGAAGCAGACCGAGCACCCGGACGCGTGCAAGGACGAACACGGCAAGCTGCGCGCAGGCGCGGCGGTCGGCGTCGGTCCCGACAACGAAGAGCGCGTCGAGCTGCTGGTGCAGGCCGGCGTCGACGTGATCGTCGTCGATACCGCGCACGGCCACAGCAAGGGCGTGCTCGAGCGCGTTCGCTGGGTCAAGCAGAACTTCCCGCACGTCGAGGTGATCGGCGGCAACATCGCGACGGCCGCCGCCGCGAAGGCGCTCGTCGAATACGGCGCTGATGCCGTCAAGGTCGGTATCGGCCCGGGCTCGATCTGCACGACGCGGATCGTCGCCGGTGTCGGCGTGCCGCAGATCAGCGCGATCGCGAACGTCGCGGAAGCGCTGAAGGGCACGGGCGTGCCGTGCATCGCCGACGGCGGCGTGCGCTTCTCGGGCGACGTGTCGAAGGCCCTCGCGGCCGGCGCGAACGCGGTGATGATGGGCAGCATGTTGGCGGGCACCGAAGAGGCGCCGGGCGACGTGTTCCTGTACCAGGGCCGCCAGTACAAGTCGTATCGCGGCATGGGTTCGGTCGGTGCGATGAAGGACGGCGCGGCAGACCGCTACTTCCAGGACAACTCGGCGAACATCGACAAGCTCGTGCCGGAAGGCATCGAAGGCCGTGTCGCGTACAAGGGTTCGGTCAACGCGATCCTGTTCCAGCTGGTCGGCGGTGTGCGCGCCAGCATGGGCTACTGCGGCTGCCGCACGATCGACGAGCTGCACGACAAGGCCGAATTCGTCCAGATCACCGCGGCGGGCATGCGCGAGTCGCACGTGCACGACGTGCAGATCACGAAGGAAGCGCCGAACTACCACGTGGACTGATCGCCGATGAAACCGCTGCTGCGAGCCGTGCTGATCATCGATGCCGTGCTGCTGCTGGCGTTCGGCGTGCTGTTCGTGCTGACGCCCTGGCAGTCGCTGTTCAACGCGCTGCAGCTTGCGAACGTCCAGCCGGCCATGCTCGGCCAGGCGTTCGGCATCGCGTTGCTCGGGCTCGCGTGGCTCGCGTTTCATGCAGCGTTCAACGGGGATCTCACGGCGCCGGTCGCGCGATCGGTCGGCCACGTGGTCTGGCTGACCGGCGCGCTGACGATCGTCTGGTCGATCGGCACCGGCAGCGGTCCCGCGCTCGCGGCCGCCGGCAGGGTGCTGTCGGCCGTGGCCGGCGTCGCGCTGATCGTGCTCGGCCTCGGCGGCGTGCGGCTCGCATCGGCCA
>NZ_JAAGPP010000292.1:0-4159 GCF_017104975.1 Burkholderia sp. Ac-20344 | reverse complement strand
ACGGCGGCGCATCGCCCGGCGCGGCGGGCTGCATGCCCGGCTGCGCCATCGCGAGGCTCGCGAGCTGGTTGAACTGCGACTGCAGCAGGTTCCACCAGCCGGAGGGATCGAAGGCCTGCTGCGCGGCGTCACCCGCCGGTGCATCCGACGCGTCGGCATCCGGCTGCGACGCGTCGCCCGGCGACGCCGACGCGTGTTTCGCCGCCTGCGCGGCCGCGACCGCTGCTTCCTCGGCCGCCGACATCGAGCTTTGCGCGAACGCGCCGAACGCGCGCAGCGTCGCGAGCGTCGCGCGCTGCACCTCGAGCGCCTGGATCGCGGACTGCAGCATCCCGAGATTGAGCTTCAGCCACTGCTCGACCGCGCGCAGGTCGGTGATCCGCTTGTCGAGCTCCTCGACGCTCGTGAGCGGCGCCATCATGTCGGACATGCTCGACAGCGACGGCGGCAGCCCTTGCGTGGCGCCCGGAAACGACGTCATCCCGCCGAACGGCGACATCCGCATCATGTCCCACATCCGGTCCATCATGTCGGCGGGCTTGAAGCCGGCAAAGCCGGCGAAAGGGTTGGAGCCGGAGGCATCGGTCGTCATACAGGCATCCTGGTTGACTGGGTGAGAGCGAAGCGGCCGCCATGCGTCGCGCGAGCCGCGCCTGGTTCGATCATAGCGCCGGCGCGTGTCAGAACGGCGCGTCGCCGGGAAACTCGGGCGGGCGCCGCTCGCGCAGCGAGCGGATGCCTTCCTGCACGTCGGGCCCCGCGAAGCCCATGAATTCGAGCGCAAGCGACGTATCGAAGGTCGGCCCTGCCGTGCGCAGCCAGTTGTTCAATGCGTACTTGGTCCAGCGGATCGCCGACTGCGAACCGTGCGCGAGCCGCTCGGCCACTTCGTACGCCTTCGGCAGCAGGTCGGCCGGCTCGACCGCGAGCGATACCAGCCCGATCCGCTCGGCCTCCTCGCCGCTCACCGGCTCGCACAGCATCAGGTAGTACTTCGCCTTCGCCATCCCGCACAGCAGCGGCCACACGATCGCCGCGTGGTCGCCGGCCGCAACGCCGAGCCGCGTGTGGCCGTCGATGATGCGCGCATCCTTCGCGGCGATCGAGATGTCGGCGAGGAGCCCGGCGACGAGCCCCGCGCCGACGGCCGGGCCATGCATCGCCGAGACGATCGGCTTGCTGCAGTTGATCACGTTGTAGACGAGGTCGCGCGCCTCGCGCCACACGCGGGCGCGCACGTCGAAGTCGTTCGCCATGTCCTCGACGAGCGCGAGATCGCCGCCCGCCGAGAAGCCCTTGCCTTCGCCGCGGATCACCGCGACGCGCGTGTCGGGATCGCGGTCGACGTCGCGCCAGATGTCGGCGAGCTCGCGATGCATGCGTGCGTTCGCGGTCGCGAGGCCGCTGCGGTTCGCGCCCTCGCCGCTCATCACGATGTCGAGCACGCCATGGTCGCGGCGCGTCACCTTCAGTGCTTCGTAACCGCCGTACGCGGCGAGATTGGCCATGTGCTGCTCCTTGCTCGAGGCTGTCGAACCCTTGAATCGAGTGTAGCCAAGCCCGCGCGGGCAAACATCAGGCGAAACCCGGCGCGCGGGCCGGGCCCGGGTTTCGCGGAAGCGGCGCGCTGCGTGCTGCGCGTGACTTACGCCGCGCCGTCGGGCGGGGCGACCGACTGCTCGATCGCGCCGAAGATCGACTTGCCGGCCGCGTCGAACATCTCGATGCGCACGGTGTCGCCATAGCGCATGAATTCGGTCTGCGGCGCGCCGTGCTCGATCGTCTCGAGGCAGCGCTTCTCGGCGATGCAGCAATAGCCGCGCTTCGCGTCCTTGTTCGACACCGTGCCCGAGCCGACGATCGAGCCGGCGCGCAGGTTACGCGTCTTCGCCGCGTGCGCAATCAGTTGGCCGAAGTGGAACACCATGTCGGTGCCGGCATCGGGCTGGCCGACCTTCTTGCCGTTCCAGTGGACGATCATCGGCCGGTGCACGCGGCCTTCGCGCCATTCGTCGCCGAGCTCGTCGGGCGTCACGGCGACCGGTGCGAACGCGGTGGCCGGCTTGCTCTGGAAGAAGCCGAAGCCCTTCGCGAGTTCGGCCGGAATCAGGTTGCGCAGCGACACGTCGTTCACGAGCGTGACGAGCCGCACGGCCTTCAGCGCTTCGTCGGGCGACGCGCTCATCCGCACGTCGCCGGTGATCACCGCGACTTCCGCCTCGAAATCGATGCCCCATTCCTCCGACGGGCACACGATGTCGTCGCGGGCCCCAAGGAAATCGTCGCTGCCGCCCTGGTACATCAGCGGGTCGGTCCAGAATTCGGGCGGCATCTCCGCGCCGCGCGCGCGGCGCACGAGCTCGACGTGGTTCACGTACGCGGAGCCGTCGGCCCACTGGAACGCGCGCGGCAGCGGCGCCATGCAGTTGGCCGGATCGAACGCGAAGGAATTGCGCGCGCGGCCGTGGTTCAGCGCGTCGTACAGGTCGCGCAGCTGCGGCGCGTAGAACGCCCAGTCGTCGAGGACACGCTGCAGCGTCGGCGCGATCGCGTCGGCGATCGCCGCGGTGTGCAGGTCGCGCGACACGACGGTCAGCTGGCCGTCGCGCGTGCCGTCCTTCAGCGAAGCAAGTTTCATAGGGGGGACTCTGCCGTTGTAGTGACGATGGAGGGAATCTATTTTACGATGGTGAATCCCTGCGGCGCGCCGCGATTGTGCGCGCCGTTTTCGCCCTGATTTTTCAGACCGATTTTTCAGACCGATCCCTGCCGCCTTTTCGCGCACGTGCCGCCCATGCCCGCCAGCCCGCTTCCCGACGACGATCTCGCCGACTCCGACACCGACGACGCCGCTTCCGGCGAGCATGGCGAGAAGATCCGTTCCGGCATCCAGTCGATCGAGGTCGGCTTCCGCCTGCTCGACGTGCTGACGAGCGAGCCGCGCGCGATGATGCTGCGCGACCTCGCGCAGCGCGCGGGCATGAGTCCTGCAAAGGCGCACCGCTACCTCGTCAGCTTCTCGCGGCTCGGCGTGGTGTCGCAGGATCCCGTCTCGGGCCGCTACGAGCTTGGCGGCTTCGCGTTGCAGATGGGGCTCGCGCGGCTCGCGCGCGTCGATGGCGTGAAGCTCGCGCGGATCGCGCTGACCGAATTCCGCGACCGCCTCGACCAGACGGTCGGCATCGCGGTATGGGGCAACCAGGGGCCGACGATCGTGCACTGGATGGAATCGAGCCACCCGGCGAAGGCGTCGCTGAAGCTCGGCGACGTGATGCCGCTGCTCGGCTCCGCGACGGGGCTGCTGTTCGCCGCGTACCTGCCGCGCAGCAAGACCGCCGCGATGCTCGAGCGCGAACTCGCCGATACGCGCCGCTCGCCGCACCACGGCGGCCCGCGCACGCTCGACGAGGTCGACGCGGTGCTTGCCGACGTGCGCCGGCACGAAGCCGCGCGTGTCGAAGGGATGCTGCTGCCGACGATCCACGCGTTCTGCATGCCCGTGTTCGATGCGGTCGGCGAACTCGCGCTCGCGATCGTCGCGCTCGGCCAGGAAGGCTCGTTCGACATTGCGTGGGGCGGCGAAATCGACACCGCGCTGCGCGCATGCGCGCAGAAACTGTCTTACGAACTCGGCTATAGTCCCGACGCGCGCGACGCCTGACGCACGCGGCACCCGCCACGTCACGCGGCGCGAACGCGCGGCGCATTCGACAGTCCGATTCCTGTGGCGCGCGCCGCGCGCCCGAGCCCGCGCGAGCGCCCCGATCCTGTTCCGATGCCCATGCAGCCTGCCGACCTCCGCCCGAGTCATGCCTTGCCCCGCCGCTGGCTGCGCGTGGGCATTGCGCTCGTCGTCGTGCTGGTGCTGCACGCGCTCGCCGCGTTCTGGCTGCTGCGCAACCGCGACGCGTTCACGCCACCCGCGCCCGCCGAAGTCCCCGTGCAAATCGAGCTGCTGAAACCGCAGCCGATCGAGCGCCAGCCCGTGCCGCCCGCGCCGAAGCCGGTCGAGCATCCGGCCGCGCCCGCACCGGCGGAGCCCAAGGCCGCCGCACCGAAACCCGCGCCGGCGCCGGAACCGGTCCTCACGTCGACACAGACGGCCGAACACGGCGAGCCGCCGGCTGCCGCGTCTGCGGCGAGTGGCGTGCCGGATGCC
>NZ_JAAGPP010000291.1:0-4523 GCF_017104975.1 Burkholderia sp. Ac-20344 | reverse complement strand
GGGTCGACGCTCGGCCCCTTCGGCACGGCCCATGACTTCAGCGTGCCGTCGAGCTCGAGGCGGAAGTCGTAGTGCAGCCGCCGTGCGTGATGCTCCTGGATCACGAAGCGCAGCGGCCGGGCCGCGCGACCGCGAGCAGCGCGGCCGCGTCGCCGTCGTCGAGCGCGAGGGCCGCCGGATCGACGAGCACCAGGTGATCGTGCGCGATTTCGACGTGAACGGGCTCGACGCAGGCCCACGCGTGCGCGCCGGGTTCGCCGCCGTCGGCCAGCAGCATGTAGGGCGCGAGCGGCGCCTCGTCCGCGGCGTTGCCCTGGGTCGCGCCGAACTGGCGGGCCAGCCAGCGCTCGTGCGGCAGCGTGCGCTGGAAGTCCTCGCCGGCCACGCGCTCGACGAGGCTGGCGCGGGCGAGCAACTTTTCGAGCGCGGGGCTGTCCAGCGTGTGCAGGGACGAGGCCGCATCGGCCGCCGACGGCAGCGCGAACGGAACGAGAAAATGGAGGCGTCGGTCGTGCATGATGGTGCGCATTGTATGGCAAACTGCGCGCGTGATCGGGCCGGCTGACGGCCCGTTCGCGTCCGGCGGCCGTTTTTCGACCGTGCCCGGGCCGGTGGCCGCCACCGGGCGGCGGTCCGGCCGCGGGGCGCCTCCCCGCCGTAACCAGCAGAAAGGATTCGCTTGAAACTTCCGTATGAATGGCAGATCGGCTGGCGCTACACGCGCGCCGGCAAACGCACGACCGGTAACGGCTTCATTTCCTTCATTGCGCTCGTGTCGATGCTCGGGATCGCGCTCGGCGTCGCGGCGCTGATCGTCGTGCTGTCGGTGATGAACGGCTTCCAGAAGGAAGTGCGCGACCGCATGCTGTCGGTGCTCGCGCACGTCGAGGTGTTCTCGCCGACGGGCTCGATGCCCGACTGGCAACTGACCGCGCAGGAAGCGCGCCGCAATCCGTCGGTGATCGGCGCGGCGCCGTACGTCGACGCGCAGGCGCTGCTCACCCGCCAGGACGCGGTGAGCGGCGTGATGCTGCGCGGCGTCGAGCCGGCGCTCGAGCCGCAGGTGTCGGACATCGGCAAGGACATGAAGGCAGGCCAACTGGCTGCGCTGGTGCCGGGCCAGTTTGGCATCGTGCTTGGCGATGCGCTCGCCGGCAACCTCGGCGTGACGGTCGGCGACAAGGTCACGCTGGTCGCGCCGGAAGGGTCGATCACGCCGGCCGGCATGATGCCGCGGCTGAAGCAGTTCACGGTCGTCGGCGTGTTCGAGTCCGGGCACTACGAATACGACAGCACGCTCGCGATGATCAACATCCGCGATGCCGAGGCGTTGTTCCGGATGGCCGCGCCGACCGGCGTGCGGCTGCGGCTGAAGGACATGCAGAAGGCGCCGGAGGTGGCAGTCGAGCTGTCGCATACGCTGTCGGGCAGCCTGTACATCCGTGACTGGACCCAGCAGAACAAGACGTGGTTCTCGGCTGTACAGATCGAGAAGCGGATGATGTTCATCATCCTCACGCTGATCATCGCGGTGGCCGCGTTCAACCTCGTGTCGTCGCTCGTGATGACGGTGACCAACAAGCAGGCCGACATCGCGATCCTGCGCACGCTCGGCGCGCAGCCGGGGTCGATCATGAAGATCTTCGTCGTGCAGGGCGTGACGATCGGCTTCGTCGGCACGGCGTCGGGCGTCGCGCTCGGCTGCCTGATCGCGTGGAGCATCCCGTGGCTGATTCCGATGATCGAGCACCTGTTCGGCGTGCAGTTCCTGCCGCCGTCCGTGTACTTCATCAGCGAGCTGCCGTCCGAACTCGTCGCGAGCGACGTGATCCGGATCGGGCTGATCGCGTTCGCGCTGTCGGCGGTCGCGACGCTCTACCCGAGCTGGCGCGGTGCGAAGGTGAAGCCGGCGGAGGCGCTCCGCTATGAATGATCGCGCGATCGCATTTGCGGATTCACGACAACACAACAGACAGGATTCGGCAGGTATGCAGGAATACGTGCTTCAGGCGCGCGGGATCACGAAGGCGTTCGTGCAGGGCGGCTTCAACGTGCAGGTGCTCAACAATACCGAGCTGACGGTGCGGCGCGGCGAGAAGCTCGCGGTCGTCGGTGCGTCCGGTTCCGGCAAGAGCACGCTGCTGCACGTGCTGGGCGGGCTCGACGAGCCGAGCGCGGGCGAGGTGTCGCTGCTCGGCAAGCCGTTCACGCAGCTCGCCGAGCGCGAGCGCAACGAATTGCGCAACCGTGCGCTCGGCTTCGTCTACCAGTTCCATCACCTGCTGCCCGAGTTCACCGCGCTCGACAATGTCGCGATGCCGCTGCGCATCCGCCGGATGACGACCGAGGACGCGCGCGAGCAGGCGCAGGCGATGCTCGAGCGCGTCGGTCTCGGCCCGCGTGCGAAGCACCGGCCGGGCGAGCTGTCGGGCGGCGAGCGGCAGCGCGTCGCGATCGCGCGTGCGCTCGTCACGAAGCCTGCGTGCGTGCTTGCCGACGAGCCGACCGGCAACCTCGACGGCACGACGGCCGATACGGTGTTCAACCTGATGCTCGAACTGTCCGAGACGCTCGAAACGAGCTTCGTGATCGTCACGCACGATCCCGATCTCGCCGCGCGCTGCGACCGCATCATGCGGCTGCGCGACGGCGTGCTGCACGAGGAGCCGGCGCTGCCGGTGTAAGAAGCGAACGCGCTTGGGGCTGCCCGGTTCATCCCGGTGCGGCGCCAGGGCGCAGGACTGCCGCCATGTGGATCGACACGCACTGCCATCTCGATGCCGCCGAGTTCGACGCCGACCGCGATGCGGTCACGCAGGCGGCGCGCGCGGCCGGCGTGTCGCGCATCGTGATCCCGAGCGTCGGGCGCGACAATTTCACGACGGTGCGCGAGCTCGCGCAACGCACGCCGGGCGCGGTCTATGCGCTCGGCATCCATCCGATGTACACGCCGCGCGCACGCGACGAGGATCTCGACCTGCTGCGCATGGAGATCGAGGCGAGCCTCGACGATCCGCGCTTCGTCGCGATCGGCGAGATCGGCCTCGACTATTTCGTGCCGGGGCTCGACGAAGCACGGCAGCAATTCTTCTACCAGGGGCAGCTGAAACTCGCGCGCGAATTCGACCTGCCGGTACTGTGCCACGTGCGCAAGTCGCAGGATCGCGTGCTCGCCGGGCTGCGCCGTTCCGGCGTGCGGCGCGGCATCGCGCATGCGTTCAACGGCAGTTTCCAGCAGGCCGAAGCGTATCTCGCGCAAGGGCTGCATCTCGGCTTCGGCGGCAACGTGACCTTCACGCGCGCGCTGCAGATCCGCCGGCTGGCGGCGCAGTTGCCGCTCGATGCGATCGTCGTCGAGACGGACGCACCCGACATCGCCCCCGAATGGGCATACAAATCCCGCAATACGCCCGACCAGGTGCCGCGCATCGGCGACGTGCTCGCCGAACTGCGCGGGCTCGACGCCGGAGCGGTGTCCCTATGCACTTCGGCTAACGCGCTCGCCGCGTTGCCGCGACTCGCCCTTTCGTCCGCATAATCGTTCCCGGAAGGCGCCGCATTCGTCATGGCGGCGCCGATTCGACGAGGAGGGGCGATGCGCGTGTGGTGGATCGCGTTCGCGCTTGGCGTGGTCGTGCTGCAGCGGCAGGCGGCGTTGCCGGGTGCGCTCGCATGGACGACCGGTGCGGCCGTGCTCGTGGGCTGCGTGGCAATGGGAGCGTGGTGTATGCGCCGCCGGCGCACGCGTACGACCGTCGCGTGCGGATGGATGCTGTGTGCGGTCGCGGCCTGCGTCGTCGGGTTCGGCTACGCGGCCGCGCGGGCCGAATGGCGGCTGGACGACAGCCTGCCCGTCGAGTGGGAAGGGCGCGACATCGTCGTCACCGGCGTGATTCGAGGGCTGCCGGTGGTCGACGAGACCGGCGCGCGGCTGCTGTTCGCGGTCGAGTCGAACGATGCGGGGCTCGCCCGTTTTCCGCCGCTGATCCGGCTGTCGTGGCGCGCCTATGGCGCATCGGCGACACGCGACCCCCTTCCCGATCTGCGCGCCGCACAGCGCTGGCGTTTCGTCGTGCGCCTGAAGCGCCCGCATGCCGAGGCCAATCCCGGCGTGCGCGACAGCGAGGCGGCATGGCTTGCCGCAGGCATTCGCGCGATCGGTTATGTCAGCGCGCCCCGGCGGGCGGAATGGCTCGATGCACGCGCATCGGGATGGCGTGCATCGATCGATCGGCTGCGCGACGCGCTGCGGGCGCGTATCGGCGAGACGCTTGGCGGTGACGCCGGCCATCGCGGCATCGTCGCCGCGCTCGCGATCGGCGACCAGTCGGGCATCGGCGACGACGACTGGCGCGTGCTGCGCAACACGGGCACGAGCCACCTGGTCGTGATCTCCGGCCTGCATGTCGGGCTCGTCGGCGCGATCGCCGGCGGGCTCGTGTCGATGGTCTGGCGCCGTCTGCGCTGGCGCGCACGGGCCGCGCCGCTCGTGTTGCCGGCACCGTACGCGGCCGCGCTCGCCG
>NZ_JAAGPP010000290.1:0-4587 GCF_017104975.1 Burkholderia sp. Ac-20344 | reverse complement strand
ATCATCGACAACGGCGAATTCAACCACGGCCTCACGTACTCGGGGCACCCGGTTGCCGCGGCCGTCGCGGTCGCGAACCTGAAGCTGCTGCGCGACGAAGGGATCGTCGAGCGCGTGAAGACCGACATCGGGCCGTACTTCCAGCGCCGGCTGCGCGATGCGCTGGGCGACCATCCGATCGTCGGCGAGATTGCGGGCGTGGGGCTGGTCGCGGGCGTTCAGCTCGCGCGCGACCGGAACCGGCGCGAGCGGTTCGGTGCGAACGTCGATATCGGCACGATCTGCCGCGATTTCTGCTTCAACGGCAACCTGATCATGCGCGCGACCGGCGACCGGATGCTGCTGTCGCCGCCGCTCGTGATTCGCGAGGCGGAGGTCGACGAGATCGTCGACAAGGCGAAGCGTGCGTTCGATGCGACGGCGGAGCGGGTGGGCTAGTCGCGCAACGAGCTACCCTGCGTTCGTGCGGGTGCAATCACGCGAAGAGGCATTGGGAATGTGTCCCGATCGGGATTGGACGCGTTCTACCGGCCCGGCCGGCGGTTTTCTTGCGACAGGGGGGGGTTCCCGGCACGGAGCATGCGCGTTAATCGTGCCGACCTTCGGGGGCACGATTAACGGAACGCAGTGCGGTGTCGTTCGGATGTGGGGTAACGAGGGGGCGGGATTATGCGTGCGCGAATCGCTGCCGCTCGAAATTCATGACCAGCGCTACCGACGACGCAATATCCATCGATCCCGTTTCGACGACGAGATCAGGCGCGGTCGGTACTTCGTATGGATCCGAGATGCCGGTGAATTGCGTCGTCTGCCCGGTGATCGCCTTTGCGTAAAGCTGCTTCGGATCCCGTGCGGAGCACGTGGCGACATCGGTTTTCAGGTAGACCTCGACAAACCGGTCCGCACCCACGATCTGTCGTGCCCGTTGCCGGTCGGCCTCGTAAGGCGAGATCAGGGCGACGATCACCATGAAGCCCTGGCTATTGAGCAACTTTGCGATCTCGGCGGTGCGGCGGCAGTTTTCGGTGCGATCTTCGCGCGCGAAGCCGAGATCGGGAGACACGCCTGCCCGCAATTCATCCCCGTCCAGGATGCAGGTCGGAATATTGCGTGCGCGCAACTGCGTCGCAATTTCCCGCGAGAGAGTTGACTTGCCGGCGCCGCTCAGACCGGTAAGCCACAGGGTGTAGTCGTTCTTCTCTTGTGCCATGGGTGTGCAATCTTTATCGCCAACTCTCGCCATCGCAAGTCATGATTTCGTGCACGAATGCGATGCCGATTCAGCTGGCTGTTATTTGGTGCAAGGATTCTATGCATCCGGATTTCTACAAATGTTACAGAATAATTACCGGAAATTACACTGGCAATTTACTTTCTTTCGTGTCGAAAGATCGCTGATGACCTGAATGAAATGTCTGAACTTTGTTCGTGCGCGCGACCGGGAGGCGGCGTTGATCCGGCGGGGCTCGATGCACGAGGAAATCGGAGAGTTTGCTGCCGATAGCGGATTTACCTGATTTGCATCGGCCAATACAAGCTCATGGTGTTTGGCGAATCGCCGCGCGTCAATGGGAAAACAATGTTTGAGGGCAGTGTTCCTGCACCCGCTGCCGATTTGCGGCATGGCGTTATTGTTGGAAAACCGCACAGCGCGCCTGCAGATTTGGCGGGCGGATATGATCTCCTGCAGGCGCAAATCAATGCGCCGGTCACGAAGCCGTGCGCTGATCGAAGGCGAGATGGCGGATTCGTGAAGGAGGCGATGGCTGCCGGTCAAGGTGAATCTGCGCGGGCGGGCCGAGAATTCGGCGCATCAAAACGAAAAGGCCCTGCGTCGTGAGACGCAGGGCCTTGAATTCTTTGGTGGGCGGTACTGGGATCGAACCAGTGACCCCTGCCGTGTGAAGGCAGTGCTCTACCGCTGAGCTAACCGCCCAAAGAAGCTGAAATTATGTCAGGGCTTTGAGGGTCTGTAAAGCACTTTCTGCAAATATTTTTCAGATCCCCGCACATACCTGCCAACCGGCCGTGCGCTCAGCCCGCGAGCGCGGGCAGCGCGTCGATCGACGCGCGCACGTAGTCGGCGAAGCGCAGCGCGACTGGTTCGGCGGTGCCGTTGCGCTTCAGCGCGAGCGTGCGCGATTCGAGCGGCGCATCCTTCAGCGGCCGGAATGCGAGCCGGTCGCTCTTCACCTGCTGGAGCACGCGCGGCACGAGCGCGACGCCCATCGCGAACTCGATCATCGACAGGATGGTTTGCCACAGCCGCGCCTCGTGACGGATCAGCGGGCTGAAGCCGGCGTTCACGCACTGCGCGATGATCAGGTCGTGATAGTGCGGCGCGGCCTCGCGCGGGAACAGGATGAACGGCTCCGCGGCCAGCGCGGCGAGCGCGACCTGTTTGCGCCGCGCGAGCGGATGGTCGGCCGGCAGGCAGCAGACGAACGGCTCCGCATAGACGGGCGTCGCCTCGACCTCGGGCGGGAAGTGCCCCCAGTGCGCGTAGCCGAGATCGATCTGGCCGCGCTGGATCGCCTGCACCTGCGCCTGCGAATTCATCTCGCTCAGCACGATCTCGACACCCGGATAGTCGGCCTCGAAGCGCCGCACCGCGTCGGGCAGCCCGCGATACAGCATCGAATGGACGAAGCCGATCCGCAGCCGGCCCGCGAGGCCCGACGCGGAGCGTACCGTCAGGCGCTCGGCCTCGGCCGCCTGCAGCAGCCGCCGGCGCGCTTCGCCGAGCAGTACCTCGCCCGCGTTGGTCAGCGCGACGGTCTTGTTGGTGCGCGAAAACAGCTGCACGCCGAGCGCTTCCTCGAACTTGCGGATATCGAAACTCAGCGCCGGCTGCGAGATGAACAGGCGTTTCGCCGCGCGCCCGAAATGCAGTTCCTCGGCGACCGCCACGAAATAGCGCAACTGCCTCAGTTCCATGATGTCGTCTCCCGGCGCCGGCATCGATAAGTGCCGTCTATCGTACCGAACAAATCCTGTATTGGACGCTTATCGATCGCAAGCCTACGCTCTTCCGAAAGATTGACGCGGGACCGGACGGTGTCGACATGCCGACGCGATCCGGCCGCGAAGCACGGGGGCGGGGCGGGCGCACGGCGTCCACGCTGCTCCGCAACGGAGACGCAAGCATGAACGACACCGATCGCACGCCGGCCGCCGGCGCATCCAACATCCCCGACAGCCGGGGCGTCAATTTCTTCACCGCCGATCCCGATCTCGGCGCGCTCCTGAAGCTGCACCTGGGCGACGCGCGTTACGCCGAACTCGAACCGCAGCTGCGCGCGCTCGGCGCGCGCGTGTCGGGCGAGCTCGACGAATGGGCGTCGCGCGCAGACAAGCATCCGCCCGTGCTCGAGTACCGCAACCGGCGCGGCGAAGCCGTGCAGCGGATCGACAAGGATCCCGCCTACGTCGCGCTCGAGCGCGTCGCGTATTCGGAACTCGGGCTCGCGTCGCTCAGCCACCAGCCGGACGCCGTGCCGCCGCTCGTCAAGTACGCACTGACGTTCCTGTTCGTGCAGGCCGAATTCGGCCTGTGCTGCCCGGTCAGCATGACCGATTCGCTGACGCACACGCTGCGCCGCCACGGCGATCCGGCGCTGGTCGCGCGCTACCTGCCGATGCTTGCATCACGCGATTTCGACACGCTGTACCAGGGCGCGATGTTCATGACCGAGCAGGCTGCCGGGTCCGACGTCGGCGGCATCGCCACGCGGGCGACGCGAGAGACGGACGCGCACGGCGAGACGGTCTGGCGCCTGCATGGCGACAAATGGTTCTGCTCGAACGCGGACGCCGATCTCGCGATGGTGCTCGCGCGCCCCGACGGCGCGCCGGACGGCATCAAGGGCCTCGCGCTGTTCCTGTTGCCGAAGACACTGCCGGACGGCACGCGCAACCGCTACCGGATCGTACGGCTAAAGGACAAGCTCGGCAGCCGCTCGATGGCGAGCGGCGAGATCACGCTCGAAGGCGCGCAGGCGTTTCTGATCGGCGAGATCGGCCGCGGCTTCCACCAGATGGCCGACATGATCAACCTGTCGCGGCTGTCGAACGGCGTGCGCGCGGCGGGGCTGATGCGGCGCGCGCTGAACGAGGCGCTGCACGTCGCCGCGCATCGCGAGGCGTTCGGCCGCAAGCTGATCGACATGCCGCTGATGCAGCGCCAACTCATCAAGATGCTGCTGCCCGCCGAGGCCGCCCGCGCGATGTTCATGCAGATCGCGCTGCTGCTGCCGCAGGCCGAAGCCGGCGACGAGCAGGCCGCGCGCTGCGTGCGGATCCTGACGCCGCTGATCAAGTTCCGCGCGTGCCGCGATGCGCGGCGCGTGACGGGCGATGCGATGGAGGTGCGCGGCGGCACCGGCTACATCGAGGAATGGAGCGACGCGCGTGTCGTGCGCGACGCGCATCTCGGGTCGATCTGGGAAGGGACCAGCAACATCGTCGCGCTCGACGTCGCGCGTGCCGCGCAGCGCGAGCAGGCGCTCGATGCGCTGCGCACGTTCCTCGGCGACCGGCTCGGCGCGGCGCCGCTACCCGATGCGAGCCGCGCGGCGCTGCGACGCA
>NZ_JAAGPP010000289.1:0-4598 GCF_017104975.1 Burkholderia sp. Ac-20344 | reverse complement strand
CGCCGTACCGGGTGCACGTCGATGACGTGCGCCCGGCACCGCGGCGGCGGCGCCTCGGATCAGTAGCGGTAGTGGTTCGGCTTGAACGGGCCGTCCTTCTGCACGCCGATGTACGAAGCCTGCTCGTCCGACAGCACGGACAGGTTCGCGCCGATGCGCGCGAGGTGCAGGCGCGCGACCTTTTCATCGAGGTGCTTCGGCAGCACATACACCTTGTTCTCGTACTCGCCGCCGCGCACGAACAGCTCGATCTGCGCGAGCGTCTGGTTCGCGAACGAGTTCGACATCACGAACGACGGGTGGCCGGTCGCGCAGCCGAGGTTCACGAGGCGGCCTTCCGCCAGCAGGATCACGCGCTTGCCGTCCGGGAAGATGATGTGGTCGACCTGCGGCTTGATGTTTTCCCACTGGTACTGGCGGGTCGACGCGACGTCGATTTCCGAGTCGAAGTGGCCGATGTTGCAGACGATCGCGTTGTGGCGCATCGCCTTCATGTGATCGTGGTTGATCACGTGGTAGTTGCCGGTGGCCGTCACGAAGATGTCGGCCTTGTCGGCCGCGTATTCCATCGTCACGACGCGGTAGCCTTCCATCGCCGCCTGCAGCGCGCAGATCGGGTCGATTTCGGTGACCCACACGGTCGCGCCGAGGCCGCGCAGCGATTGCGCGCAGCCCTTGCCCACGTCGCCGTAGCCCGCGACGACCGCGACCTTGCCCGCGATCATCACGTCGGTCGCGCGCTTGATGCCGTCGACCAGCGATTCACGGCAGCCGTACAGGTTGTCGAACTTCGACTTCGTGACCGAATCGTTCACGTTGAACGCCGGGAACGGCAGGCGGCCGTCCTTTTCCATCTGGTACAGGCGGTGCACGCCGGTCGTGGTTTCTTCGGTCACGCCCTTGATGTGCGCGAGGCGCGTCGAGTACCAGGCCGGGTCCGCGTCGAGGTGCTTCGCGATCGACTTGTACAGCGCGACTTCTTCCTCGTTGGTCGGCTTCGCGATCACCGAACGGTCCTTCTCGGCCTTCGAACCGAGGATCAGCAGCAGCGTTGCGTCGCCGCCGTCGTCCAGGATCATGTTCGCGAATTCGCCGTTCGGCCATTCGAAGATGCGGTGCGAGAATTCCCAGTATTCGTCGAGCGATTCGCCCTTGAATGCGAACACCGGCGTGCCGGCTTCGACGATCGCGGCAGCCGCGTGGTCCTGCGTCGAGAAGATGTTGCACGAGGCCCAGCGGACGTCCGCGCCGAGCGCCTTCAGCGTCTCGATCAGCACGCCCGTCTGGATCGTCATGTGCAGCGAACCGGCGATGCGCGCGCCCTTCAGCGGCTGCTGCGCCTTGTATTCGTCGCGGATCTGCACGAGGCCCGGCATTTCGGTCTCGGCAATGTTCAGTTCCTTGCGGCCCCAGCCGGCCAGCGCCATGTCGGCGACGACGTAATCGTGGGTAGCTTTGGAATCGATAATGGCGTTCATCACGCCCTCCTTTCTAAAAAGTTTCTAGATTGGTGACGTGAGCGCCGTTCAGGAAGCGGGGCCGGCGCGGTTTTGCCGCACGGCTGCTTGGTGAAGCCTTCCGAGCCTGGCGGACGCAGAGTGGTCCGTCGCAACGCTCCTCGGAAAACGGAGGGGATTGTAGCAAATTGGCGCGCAGAATGCGCACCCGCGGCACCCGCGCGCGGCGTCGACGCGCGCGGCCGTCACGAAAGGGTCAGGACTCCGCGCCGACCCACGCCTGTTCGCGCAGCCGCGCGCGCAGCCGTGCGACGGCCTGGCTGTGCAGCTGGCACACGCGCGACTCGCTCACTTCGAGCACCGCGCCGATCTCGCGCAGATTCAGACCCCGTTCGTAGTACAGCGACATCAGCAGCTTCTCGCGCTCCGGCAGCCGCTCGATCGCCTCGACGAGCGCTTCGCGCAGGTGCTCGTCGAGCAGCGCCGACAGCGGATCGGCGTGATCGACGCGGTAGCGGTCGAGGAACGGCTCGTCGTCGGCCGCGCGGTCGAAATCCTCGTAGTAGATCAGCTGGCTGCCGTGCAGGTCCTGCAGCATCCCCTGGTATTCGTCGAGCGGCATGTTCAGGTGCTGCGCGATCTCGGTCTCGCTCGCCGAGCGGCCGAGATTCTGTTCGACCTGGTGCACCGCGTGCTCGACCTCGCGCGACGTCTTGCGCAGGCTGCGCGGCAGCCAGTCGTTGCTGCGCAGCTCGTCGAGCATCGCGCCGCGGATGCGCTGCGTCGCGTAGGTCTCGAACTGCGCGCCCTGGTCTTCCTTGTAGCGGCCGGCCGCGTCCATCAGGCCGATCATGCCGGCCTGGATCAGGTCGTCGAGGTCGACGCTCGCCGGCATCTTCGCGACGAGCTGCAGCCCGAGGCGTCGCACGAGCGGCGCATATTGCGCGAGCACGTCGGCCTGGGACATCTTTCCTTGAGCGTTGTACATCATGGCTCTCTCCTTCCGGTGGCGATCACGCGGCGTGTGCCGCGCCCGCCTCATACGACGGCTTGCCGCCCGCGTGCACGGCGCGGCCCGCACCCGAACGCGGGCGCATCGGCCAGTACAGCAGGTCGGCGGCAATCTGCCGGTAGTCGCGCGCGGCGGCCGACGACGGGAACGCGTCGACCGCGGCACGCATCAGCTCGCGCGCATGCTCGACGAGCGGATCGGCGCTCACGCACCCCGCGTCGGCAATCGACACCGTCAGGTAGCGGCTCGCGACGCCCGCGAGGTTGTCGAACGCGACCCTCGCGTCCGCGTGGCTGCCGACGTGATTGGTCAGCACGCGGAACTGCGCGAACGCGTGCGCGAAATGCAGCCGCTTCATGCACGCGTACGCCTCGGTGATCGCCTGTGCGGCGACCCGCGTGACGACCAGCACGTCGTGCGCTTCGCGTGCGAGCGCCGAGAACGAACCGTCGGCGCCGAGCTGCGCGTCGACGAGGACGATGTCGGCCGGGCCGTCGATGAAATCGCTCAACTGCGCGTCGGTGTAGCCGATGCGCGCAAGCCGCGCGGCGCCGCACAGGCCGAAGCCGGCCGCGACCCGCGTGCGCTCGCCGTCGCGCAGCCAGGCGCCCGCCAGCGTCGCGCTGGCCGAATGTACGTCGGCGCGCTCGTCGACGACGAGCACATCCTTGCCGAGCGACGCGAGCGCCGCCGCCAGGTTCACGACGGTGGACGTGCAGCCGACACTCGCCGGCCCGCCCGTCACCGCGACGATGCGCGACGCGCGCCCGGCCAGCAGGCGCCGCAGCCCTTCGGCCTGGTCGATGATTCGTTTATCCAAATCGCACCTCGTGCAGCTCGGCGGTGGAACGTGCGGTCAGTGCGGAAAGCAGCGTCGGCATGTCCTCGTCTTGCGGCACGAAGGGCGAGCCGTCGCGCGGTACACAGAACGCGCTCTTCAGCAGGAATTTGGTCGACGCGACGTACAGGTTCTCCGGCACCTTCTGGCCGGTCGACACGTAATGGATCGGCAGCTTGTAGCGGATCACGGTGTCGAGCACGCCGCCGAGGTGGGTCGCCTCGTCGAGCTTCGTGAGGATGCAGCCGGCGAGGTCCGGATGCTCGCCCGCGCTGCGGTACGCCTGCACGACTTCGTTGAGCGTGTCGCCATGGCTCGTCGCGTTGAGCAGCAGCAGGCGCTGCACCGGTGCGTTCGCACCGTGCAGCATCGCGATCTGGTCGGATACCGCGCGGTCGCGCTGGCTCATGCCGATCGTGTCGATCAGCACGATGTGCTTGTTGCGCAGCTCGGACAGCGCGAGCGCGAGGTCGCCGGCATCCTTCACCGCGTGCACCGGCACGCCGAGGATCTTGCCGAAGATGCGCAGCTGCTCGTGGCCGCCGATCCGGTAGCTGTCGGTGGTCAGCAGCGCGACCTTGCTCGCGCCGAAGCGCATCACGCAGCGTGCCGCGAGCTTCGCGGTGGTGGTGGTCTTGCCGACGCCCGTCGGCCCCATCAGCGCGAACACGCCGCCGCGCTCCATCAGCGCGTCCTCGCTGTCGAGCACCGGCAGGTTCGCCGCGAGCACCGACTGCGCCCATTCGGCGGCCTGTTCGAACGTCTGCGCGCCGTCGCCGGCCGGCAGGTTGTCGACCAGCATCCGCACGAGCTGCGCGGAGAAACCGGCCGCGAACAGGTGCTTCGTCAGCGCGCCATGCACGGCGCTGCGACGCTGGCGGTCGTGCCACATCAGGCTGTCGAACTGCTCTTCCATCATCCCGCGCAGCTCGCCGAGCTCCTGCATCACCGTATCGTTGACGATCCGCTCGATGCGCGACTTCACCGCGTCGGCCACTGCGGCGGCTGCGTCGGCGGACAGGCGCGTGCGCTCGGCCGCCTTCGCGGCATGCATGGCGCTCGTGTCGGGTGTGCGGGTGGCGGCGGCCGGCATCCGGCGTTCGGCGTCGCGCACGATGTCGCGCGCCCAGTCGGGCGGCGTCGGCGAGGAGCCGCGCCTGCACAGCCGGCGAGCAGCGCGGCCGGGTAGTGCCAGCGCGGCAGCGCGCGGCCGGGTGTCGGCGCGAGAAGGCCGCCAGCCGGGCGGGACAGGATCGGATCGTCCATGTGAAGCGAAAGTGGGCGAGCGGTT
>NZ_JAAGPP010000288.1:0-239 GCF_017104975.1 Burkholderia sp. Ac-20344 | reverse complement strand
GTGTGCGAATGTGCGAGGCAAGCAGTGAAAGCAAGGTGAGGCGGAGAAAGTGGTGGAAGGGAAGAGACATGTATGGAAGGTGAGAGAGCTAGAAGCTGCACTACAACGAAAGGATGAAGGGTAGGCGAGGCGTAGAGGAGGTGGAAGGAGGGGACGAGGACGAGACGAAGAAAGAGAAAGGGGAGGGTGTGAAGATGTGAGCAAGAAGGAAGGTGGTGCGAGATGTTTTTTTTTTTTTC
>NZ_JAAGPP010000287.1:0-4296 GCF_017104975.1 Burkholderia sp. Ac-20344 | reverse complement strand
GCAGCGATAGGCCGCGCGCGTGGGCGCCACGTAGACGAGCCGCGCGCGCTCCGCGGCCTGCTCGCGCAGCGCCTGCCGCGCCGCGTGCGCGGCCGCCTCGTCGTCGCACCCGTAATGCAGCACCGCATCGCCCGCATCGTCGTGATACTCGCGCGCATCGGGCAGCGCGGACCCGGGCGGCTCGCGCAACCCGCCGTCGTTCAGGAACGGACAGAACACGATCGCGTATTCGAGGCCTTTCGACTTGTGCACGGTGACGATCTGCACGAGGTTGCGATCGGATTCGAGACGCAGTTGCGCTTCCTCGCCGCCGCCGTCGAGCCGTTGCGCGGCGAGCCAGCGCAGCGTCGGCGCGATGCCCGGCTGCGCGGACGCGCGTGCCTGCGTCAGTTCGGCCAGATGGTTGATGTCGGTCACGCGACGCTCACCGTCCGCGCCGGCCATCAGGCGCTCGGCAATCCGCAGCTCGCGCGTAAACGTGCGCCACATCACCGCGAAGCCGCGTTCGCGCCACAGCAGCCGATACCGCGAGAAGCGCTCGACCCAGCTCATCGCGTCGGCGCTGTCGGCCGCTGATGCTTCACGTTGCGCATCGCCGTCGCCTTGCTCCATCCGCCACAGCGCGCCGGCATCGAGGCCGAACCAGTCGGACGCAAGCGCCGCGCGCAGACGCCGCAGGTCGCCCGGCGCATCGATCGCCGCCAGCACGCGTTCGAGCTGCTCCGCATCGCCGGTCGAGAACACCGAGGCCTGCGCCAGTTCGACGCTGCCGATGCCCCATGTGGCCAGCACGCGCTTCACCAGACTGCCCTGCCGGTGCGTCTGCACCAGCACCGCGATATCGCCCGGCGACAGCGGCGTATCGCCGAGCCGCACGCGCCCTTCGCGCGCGCCGCGCATCAGCCGCGCGATCTCGGCGGCACAGGCCTGGGCGGCCTGCGCCTGCGCGTCGCGCTTGAGCAACGTGCCTTCGCCGCCCGGCAACGCCCAGACCCGGAAATCGCCGGCCGGGCCCGGATCGGTTTCATCGACGAACGGCGCACGCACGCGCGTGCCGGCACGCACCGCGTAATAGTCGAGCCCGTCTAGCACGAACGCGCGCGGATTCGACATGAAGAAGCGGTTGCACGCATCGACGATCGCGGGCGTCGAACGCTGGTTGACCGCGAGCGTGTAGCACGCGCTCGCCCGCGCGCGCGCGGCAAGATAGGTGTGCAGATCGGCCGCGCGGAAGCTGTAGATCGCCTGCTTCGGATCGCCGACGAGAAACAGCGGGCCGCCCGGCGCGAAGATCCGGTCGAAGATCGCGAACTGCAGCGGGTCGGTGTCCTGGAACTCGTCGATCAGCGCGGCCGGATAGCGCGCGCGCAGCGTTTCAGCGAGCCACGGATGCGCATGCAGCGCGTGGTACAGGTTCGCCAGCAGATCGTCGAACGAGACGACGCGCCGCGTGCGCTTGCGCTCGGCCAGCTCGCCCGGCGCCATGTCGAGCCATTCGGCGATCAGCGCGAGCCAGCGCGCGCGCTGCGCGGCCTCGGCCGCCGCCACGGCCGCTTCGAGCGCGTCGGCCACGTCGAAAAATGCATGTTCGGGCGTCGCGCCGCCTTTTTTCGTCGCCTTCACGAGCGCGGTACGCGTGAGCTTCAGCGCAGCCTTCGGCAGCGCAGCCGTCGCGTCGCCCTGCGCGAAATGCGCGGCCCATGCGGCAAGCGCATCGGCAACCGCTTCGGGTTTGTGCGAGCGCTGGTTGAGCGCGGGCTGCGCAGTGCGCAGCAATGCATCGATCGCTTCGCGCTCGGCCGCCCACGTCCGCCCGGCCTCGGCGAAGCATTCGGCTGCAGCGGCCTCGGCCGATTCGTCCGGCTCGGTCACGCCGTCCCAGCGCAGCGCGGCGAGCGGCTTCTTCAGCCGGCGCGCGAGTTGCGCATCGAGCGCGGCCGGGCCGGCGCCCGATTCGACGAGCCAGGTCGCAAAGCCCGGCCAGCGCGCGGCCGCCGGTTCGACGCGCGTGCGCCAGAAGTCTGCCGCGAGCTCGAAGCGCAGCGACGCGTCGTCGGCCTCCATGTCGAACGCGAACGGCATCGCGGCCGCGAACGGCGCTTCCTGCAGCGCGCGCTGGCAGAACGCGTGGATCGTATGGATCGCGGCCTGGTCGAACGCGCGCAGCGCGCGCCGGATTCGCTTCGCAGCCGTTTCGGGATCGAGCGCGCCGTCTTCACCGAGCGTGGTGTCGAGCAGACGCTCGATGAACGGATCGCCGCCGTCGTCACCCGTGTCGAGCGCATGCGCGAGTTGCGCGAGCCGACCGCGAATCCGTTCGTGCAGTTCGGCAGTGGCCGCTTTCGTGAACGTCACGACGAGGATTTCGTCCGCACCGAGATCCTTTTCGAGCAGCAGGCGCACATACAGTGCACAGATGTTCCACGTCTTGCCGGTGCCGGCCGACGCCTCGATCTGGTTGACGCCGTCGAGCGGACACGCGAACACGTCGAGTTCGAGCGCCTGCTGCGGCTGCGACACGGCGCTCATGCGACCTCCTTCAGATGCTCGACGAGCGGCTCGAACACGAGCCGCGCAAGCGTGCCGAACGGCTCGTCGAGCGATGCATGCGCACCGCGCCACGCGATTGCAATGGCCGGATCGTCGGCCTCGCTCACGACGCGCTCGTTGATCCAGACGCTCGCCGCCTTGGCCTCGCCGTCGGACACCCTCGCCCACGCGCTGCGCGGGAAAAACCGCAGCGGCATGCGCCGCCCCGCGCGAAACAGCGCGGCAAGCGGCGCGAGCCGCTCGAGCGGCGCCGCGACGGGCGTCAGCTCGAATGCACCGCCGCTGCCGAACCACAGCGTGCGGCGCGGGCCACCGGGCTCGACCGCGCAATAGACGAGATGCGCAAGCCACGCGGACAGGTAGTCGCGCGCACTCGGCCGCGCATAGCGGTAGATGATCTGCCCGGCGGGCGTGAGCCGGTTCAGCGTGCCGTGCAGTTCGAGCGGGGCGCTTACCGCGTCGCCCGACAGCAGCGCGTCGTCGGCGCCGAACAGCGCCTGCTCCGTGTCCGGCCAGGCCGGCACGACCGTGAGCGAGAACGGCCGCCGCTCCATCCCGTCGGCCAGCGCGCGGCGTACGTTCGACGCAAGCTGCGTCATCGAGCCGAGCGCCTGGTCGCGCCACACGGCGCCCGTCGCGCCGCCCGGCAGTTCGGGGCTCGCGTCCGCAATGCGCAGCGCGTGATCGTGCACGCCGCCCTCGTCCGACTCGATCAGCAGCGGCAGCACACGCTCGGCGAGCGCATCGCTGCCGGCGAAATCGAGCGCGAACGGCTCGGTGTCGCGCAGTTCGGCCTGCGCGTCGGCAAGCACGATCCCGAGCCGCGCGCGCAGCAGCGCGCGCGCGGGATGGCGCCAGAAACGTTCGAATTCGCTGAATGCGACGGGCTCGACCGGTTCGGCCGGCAGCGGCTGCGCGAAGAACGGCAGTTCGCGCGGCCCGTCTCGCGACGCCTCGGCGGCCAGCAGCGTCGCGAGCGTCGCACGTTCGGCATCGTAGGAAACGAGTTCGCTGCCAGGCTGGAAATACGCGGCCGCGAACGGTTGCAGCGGATGCTCGACGACGAAGGCGCGCCGCGCGGCATCGACCGCGTCCGGCGCAGCGTCGGGCCCGGCCGTGACGAGCGCGAGATGGTCGAGCAATTCGTCGACGAGTGCCGCGGGCGGCAACGGCGCGTTGTCGCGAATGCTGCGGCCCGTGTACGCGATCAGCAACCGGTCGCGCGCCGCGAGCAGCAGGTCGAGAAACAGGTTGCGCTCGTCGTCGCGGCGCTGCCGGTCGCCGAGCTTCGGCAACACGGCCATCAGGTCGAATTCGTCCGCGCGCGCGAGACTCGGCAGCACGCCGTCGTCCATCCCGAGCAGGCAGACGACGCGATACGGCAGGCCGCGCAAGCTCGTCAACGACGAGAACGTGACGCCGCCCCACGGCACTCCGCCGCGCGCCGGATCGTCGAGCGCCGCGGTCAGCCCGGCCCGGACGACGGCCGCCGGCAACGCTTCGTCGGGCGCGCCCTCCGTCATCGCGGCCAGCATCGCGTCGAGCGCATCGCGCACGCCCGCGAGCGCGTCCGCATACGCGGCGCCCGAATCGAAGAAACGCGCGAGCGTGTCGGCAAACAGTTCGCTCCAGCCTTGCGGCGTATGCGATTCGGCCAGCCGCCGCGCGAAGCCGTCGAGATCGTCGGTGAAGCGCGCGAGCCGGCCGAGCAGTTCGGCCTCGCTGCCGGTAGCCGCCTCGATCGGG
>NZ_JAAGPP010000286.1:0-234 GCF_017104975.1 Burkholderia sp. Ac-20344 | reverse complement strand
GTGGCATAAGAGAGTCAGATGATACATTGTGTGCCACATTGTAATGTGAAGTGATCGCGCTTGTCACTGAGAGACTGCTACGCTGAATGTTTGTATTCCAGACGCACGTCATGTGCGTAGTTACTGTAGGGAGGTGATGTTTCATGAATTGAATGTTGACTTACTGATATGATAGTGTTTAATCCTTGATCTATGTCGAGCACTGTATGTCCTTTTTGTTTTTTTTTTTTTTTA
>NZ_JAAGPP010000285.1:0-4750 GCF_017104975.1 Burkholderia sp. Ac-20344 | reverse complement strand
CCGTGCTCCGCGGCTTCGACGGCTACCAGCCATGCACTCGCGGGATCGCGATCGCACTGCTGCGCGCGTCGCGCCGGCTGGCCGAGATCGCCGAACCGTCGGCGCGCGACTGGGCCGCAGCATTCCGCGGCGCGGTGGAGTCGATCAGCGAACTGGGCGGCGCGCACGCCGGCGACCGGACGATGCTCGATGCGCTGGTGCCGGCCGTCGCTGCGTTCGAGCGAGCGCTCGATGGCGATCGCGATCCCGCGAGTGCATGGCTGGTAGCCGTCGAAGCCGCGGAGCACGGCGCACAGGAAACCGCACGCATGACGCCGCGCGCCGGGCGCGCAAGCTATCTCGGTGAACGTGCGATCGGCACGCCGGACGGCGGCGCGGTGGCGGTGTCGTACTGGATGCGTGCGTTGCAGCCGCACATCGGTTGAAGGTCGAAGGCGCGGCGGCGCGCCTTCAATGCATCGGCACGCGAGACGCCATTTCGCGTCATGTGCCGATGCCGCAGATCGTTGCGATGCCGGACGGCTTCACCTCGGTCGGCATCCGCATCGAAGCGTCCGCAATCAATCAGCGCGTCGTCTTCCGCCCGGGCAACAACGCCGCGCCGGAGCGCGCCAGCCAGCACCCGTAGCCGAGCGCGCCGTTCAGACGCCCTCGACCAGCACGGCGCGATAGCGCGCGCCCTTGAACCGGTGCTGGGCGACGGCCTGGTATTCGGGGCCGTGATACCACGCGTGCGCGGCTTCCTTCGACGGGAACTCGACAATCACGACGCCTTCCGGGCCTTCGCCCTCGAGCGTTTCCTGCGGCCCGTAGGCTGCGAGCACTTTCACCGGATGCCCGGCGAGCGTCGCGCCGACCTTGCTCTCGTAGAGGTCGAATTCTTGCTGGTCCTGCATGCTTTCGCGTGTAAACACAATGTAGGTGGCCAAGATGCGTGCTCCTGATGCGATGCGTGGAAGGTGGAAGGGCCGGCCGCGCACTGCTCAATCCGGCGAGCGGCACGCGACCTGCTCGCAGCTTACAGGGGTTTGGCGATGAACGTCGGGGCCTGCCCGAGTGCGGGCCCGGCCGGCTTGCGGCGCGTGACAACGGTCACCCGCGCGCGGATCCCGCCGCGTCGCGGATGAACGGAACGGCGCCCGTCATGCCAGGGCCGCGGTAGCCTGCATCGTCAGCCAGCCGTCGCGATCCTTCGCCCACAGCTCGACCGTCTTGCCGTCACCCGACGGCTTGCCGCACAGCACGAACGGCTCCCCGTCGAACGTCGGGCGCACCGCGCGAAACGCGAAGCTCGCGAGCGTCGCACCGGGCCGTTCGCGGTGCACGAGATCGACGAGCAGCGTCGCGATCAGCGGGCCGTGCACGACGAGCCCCGGATAACCCTCCTCCTGCGTCACGTAGCTGCGGTCGTAGTGGATGCGGTGACCGTTGAAGGTCAGCGCCGAATAGCGGAACAGCATCACGGCGTCGGCCGTGACCGTACGCGACCACGTCTCGCCGGCCGGCGCCGCGATCGGCTTCGGTGCCGGTGCGCCCGGCTGCGGCGCATCGCGATACACGATGTCGTGCTCCTCCTCGACGCACAACGCGCCGTCGCACTCGATCCGGTGCTGTACCGTCACGAATACGAGCCGGCCGCTGCGGCCCGTCTTGTCTTCGAGGTTCGCAACCGTCGATTCGCGCGTCGCGCGCCGCCCCGTGCGCAGCGGCGCATGGAACGTCAGGCGGCCGCCGGCCCACATGCGGCGCGGCAGCGGCACGGGCGGCAGGAAGCCGCCGCGCTTCGGGTGGCCGTCGGGGCCGACCTCGGCCAGCGGCGCGACAGGCAGGAAATAGAGCCAGTGCCACATCGGCGGCACGACGTCGCCGGGCGACGGGCGGTCGAGCGTGGCGGCCAGCGCGTTCAGCGGGAACGCGGTGATGTCGTCGCCGAGCGTTTCGGTCTTGCCTAGCCAGGCGTCGAGCGACGCCGGGGCGGAGGACTGCGAGGATGGGATGGACACGTGTGGAATCTCCGGGATGCTTGCAACGGCCTCAATATGCACGCCACGCGCCGTTTCGCGAAGACGGATTTCCCGAACCCCGGCTTCGAACCTGCCTGACCTGCCGAGTGGCCCTGCCGGACAGCTTTCGTCCGACCATTCGATTGCGGCCGCCGCACACTCCCGGGTCGACGACCTTCCGGCTTGACCATCCCCGGCACGCCGCCTAAATTGCTTCAGACGGGCCGGCCGCGCCGCGAGCGACAAGTCATTCGGGTGACAAAAACGATAGTTTGCTATCGAATGTTTTTGCCCCTATCATCTCGCCCATGACCGATCTGCACGACCTCCGCCTCTCCGTCAGCAGCCTGCTCGTGCTGTCCGCGCGCAAGTGGCGCCGCACCAGCGACGGCGTGCTGAACGCGTACAACGTGTCGGAAGCCTGCGCGACGCCGCTGCTGATCGCCGGGCGCCTCGGCGAAGGTGTGCGGCAGGGCACGCTCGCCGAACACGTCGGCATCGAAGGGCCGTCGCTCGTGCGCCTGCTCGACCAGCTGTGCGCAGCCGGCCTCGCACGCCGCGACGAGGATCCGCACGACCGCCGCGCGAAAACGATCTCGCTGACGGCCGCCGGCCGCGCGGTCACCGCGAAGATGGAGGAGGACTTGCGCATGCTGCGCGCGCAGGTGCTCAAGGGTGTCACGCGCGCCGATCTCGAAGCGACGCTGCGCGTGCTCGACGCCTTCAATGCGTCTGAATCGCACACGCCCGGCGTGCGCGCACCCCACTCCGGCAACGCCACGCCATGACCTACCCGAGCCTTCGCGACTGGCTGTTCTCGGGCAAGACCTTCGCCGCGTCGATGCTGGCGCTGTACCTCGGCCTGTATTTCCAGTTGCCGCGCCCGTACTGGGCGATGGCGAGCGTCTACATCGTGTCGAACCCGTTCGTCGGCGCGACGCGCTCGAAGGCACTGTATCGCGCGCTCGGCACCGCGCTCGGCGCGGCCGCCGCGATCTTCTTCGTGCCGCCGTTCGTCGAGACGCCGCTGCTGTTCGCGATCATCGTCGCCACCTGGTGCGGCACGCTGCTGTACCTCGCGATCTCCGACCGCACCGCGCGCAGCTACGTATTCATGCTCGCCGGCTATACGATGCCGCTGATCGCGCTGCCGACCGTGACCGATCCGTCCACCGTGTTCGACGTCGCGATCGCGCGTACCGAGGAGATCGTGCTCGGCATCGTGTGCGCGAGCGTGGTCGGCAGCGCGATCTTCCCGAACCGGCTCGCGCCGACGCTGATCGAGCGCACCGACGCATGGTTCAAGGACGCCGCGTTCTACGGCCGCGAGACGCTGTCCGGGCACCTTGCCGGCAAGGCGCTGTCCGCATGCCGGCAACGCCTCGCGGCAACCATCACGGGCCTCGAATTCCTGCTGAGCCAACTGAGCTACGACCACGCGCATCCGCGCATCCTTGCGCGCGCGCAGGCGCTCGCGGGCCGCATGCAGCTGTTCCTGCCGCTGATGTCGTCGCTCGCCGATCCGTTGATCGCGCTGATGCGCGACCTGCACATCCGGCCGGCCGGGCTCGACGCGCTGCTCGCCGATGCCGCGAAATGGTTCGACGCGCCGCTGCCGGCCGTCCGGGCCGGCGCCGACGGCGACATGACCGACGACCCGGTCGCGGAACGCCTGCGCGAACGCATCGCCGCGCTGCAGCCGGCCGACGACGCGCTCGCGAGCTGGGACGGCGCCCTGCTGTCGAACGCGCTGTGGCGGCTGCGCCAGGTCATCGACATCTGGCAGGACTGCCGCTCGCTGCGCGCGCTGATCGGCAACGAAGCGGGCGTCTGGCAGCCGCGCTACCGGCACTGGCGGCTCGGCGGCACCGAGCGCTTCTTCGATCGCGGGATGATGCTGTTCTCGACGCTGACCGTCGCCGCCGCGATCGTGTTCGCAAGCTGGCTGTGGATCGCGTCCGGCTGGCACGACGGCGCCGCGGCCGTCACGCTCGTGGCCGTGTCGTGCAGCTTCTTCGCCGCGCTCGACGAGCCGGCGCCGCTGGTCTTCAAGTTCTTCCTCGCAACGACCGCAAGCGTCGTGTTCGCGGGCCTGTACCTGTTCGTCGTGCTGCCGCACGTGCACGATTTCGCGATGCTCGTGGTGATGTTCGCGGGCCCGTTCATCCTGATCGGCACGCTGCTGCCGCGCCCGCAGTTCAACATGGTGACGATGCTCGTCGCCGTAAACACGGCCACCTTCATCAGCATCCAGGGCGCGTACGACGCCGATTTCTTCGTGTTCCTGAACAGCAACCTCGCGGGCGTCGCCGGGCTGCTGTTCGCGTATGTATGGACGCGTGCGACGCGGCCGTTCGGTGCCGAGCTCGCGGTGCGGCGCCTGCTGCGCTCGGGCTGGGAAGATGTCGCGCGGTCCGCATCGACGCAACCGCTCGACGACCAGCGCAACCACGCGTCGCGGATGCTCGACCGCGTCACGCAGCTGCTGCCGCGCCTCGGCGCGTCCGACGACCACCGTCATCCGTCGATCGAAAGCTTTCGCGACCTGCGCATCGCGCTGAATGCGCTCGACCTGCGCCGCTCGCGCCGCCGGCTGTCGGGCGACGTGCCCGACGCGATCGACCGCGTGCTGGCCGGCGTCACCGACCACTACACGCGCTGCGCCGCCGCAAACGCGCGCCAGCCGGTGCCGCCCGCGCTGCTCGCGACGATCGACGACGCGCTGCGCCGCGTCGCGGGCCGCAACA
>NZ_JAAGPP010000284.1:0-5088 GCF_017104975.1 Burkholderia sp. Ac-20344 | reverse complement strand
CCGGCGGCGGAACAGGGCGGCCCGGGCAGCATGCCGGCCGCCGCTTCAGCCGGGCGGGGCGGCCACCCCGCGTCGGGTCGCGGCGCGACGGCCCCGCACAGAGGAGGGAAAGTTTTGTATAGTGCGCCGGTTGCTGACATCCGGTTCGCTCATGCCTTCTACTTTTTCCCGTTCGTTGCCGCTCGTTGCGCTGGCTGTCGCCCTGATCGTGCCGTATGCGATCACGAATCACACGTATCCGATCCCGACTTTCTATTCCGAGTTTTCCGCGCTGGTGCTGTACCTGCTGGTGGGAGTATCGGTCATGCTGCTCGCGCGCACGGGGCGCCCGGCCGAGCCGTTTGCCGCGCCGGCCGCATTCGTCGCGCCGCTCGGGTTCGCCGCGGTGCTCCTCGCGCAGGTCGCGCTGATCTCGCTCAAGGTGCCGTCGATGAACTGGCTCGCGGTTGGCTATCTTGCCGCCGCGCTGGTCGCGATGCAGGCGGGCTATGCACTCGCGCGCGACGGGCTGGCCGAGGCCGTGTCGCGAATGATGGCCGGCGCGCTGCTCGTCGGCGGCGTGTTCGCGGTCGGAACCCAGATCGTGCAGTTGTTCCACCTCGAGTCGGCGCTGTCGCCATTCGTCGTGATGTACAACGTCGCGGTCGATCGCCGCCCTTACGGCAACATGGCGCAGGCGAACCATCTGGCCAGCTACATCGCGTTCGCGCTCGCGGGCGCGCTGTATCTCGTGCAGACGCGCCGGCTCGCGGTATGGGCGTGGTTTGCGCTGTCGATCGTGCTGTCGGTCGGTCTTGCGCTGACGGTGTCGCGCGGGCCGTGGCTGCAGGTCGCGGTGATGGTCGTCGCGGGCTTCTGGATGGCGTGGCTCGAATCGCGTCGCGCGCCGGGCAATGCGCGTGCGTGGCTGATTCCGGTCGTGCTCGCGGTGGCGTTCATCGCGGTGAACGTCGCGGTACGCTGGGCCAACGTGCACTACCACCTGAATCTAGCGGAATCGGCCGCCGACCGGATGCGCGACGCGGGACAGATCGCGCCGCGGCTCGCGCTGTGGAAGTACGGGCTCGCGATGTTCCGCGAGCATCCGCTGCTCGGCGTCGGCTGGGGCGAGTTCCCATCGCACCAGTTCGCGCTCGTGCGCTCGCTCGGCGGCGTCGAGATCGCGAACAACTCGCACGACATCTTCATCGACCTGCTCGCGAAGTCCGGCCTCGTCGGCCTCGGCGTGCTCGTCGTCACGCTCGTGACGTGGTTCGTGCGTGCGGTGCGCGCGCCGCAGTCGAGCATGCGCGTGTTCGGCTTCGCGCTGATCGGCATCCTGCTGATGCATGCGCTGGTCGAGTATCCGCAGCAGTACATGTTCTTCCTGCTGCCGGCGATGTTCGTGATCGGGCTGCTCGAAGTGAAGCCGCTGCGCATCCTGCCGGGGCGTGCAGCCTTCGGGCTGTTCGCGGTGCTGTCGGTCGGCGGCGTGCTGGCGGCGGTGCCCGTGTTGCGCGACTACCAGCGCGCGGAAGTGCTGTATTACGGCAGCGATCCGGCCGCGCAGTATCGCGATGCGCCGTCGCTGCTGTTTGGCGCCTGGGGCGAATACGGCGCGGCCACGCTGCTCCCGATCTCGGCGGACGACCTGCCGGCCAAGCTCGCCGCGCATGAGCGGGCGATCGCGCTGCTGCCCGGCGAGACGGTGCTACGCCGCTATGCGGCGCTGCAGGCGCTCGCCGGCCGTGAGGCCGATGCGCTCGACACCGTCGCGCGCCTGCACGTGTTTGCGAAGGAGTTGAAGGACTGGCCGCAACAACTGGCGGCGCTGTACAAGCTGTGCGATCAGCAGCCGGCGCTGAAGGCGTTCAAGGCGGCGGTCGTCGCGAAATACGGCGAAGCGCCGGCCGATGCGGCCGATGACGAGGACGACGACGATTCGGATTGATGCGCGCAGCGCCTGCCGGAACGGGGAATTCCGGCAGGTGCCGCGCCGTGAGGAAGCAGCGGTGCGCGTCGGGCGTTACAGCCCGGCGCGAACCCGGTGAATCCGGCCGCGTATCGATTACCTTGCGGATTGCGCGGATTCAGGCCGAAGGCGCGGCGATTCGCGTCAACCATTGTCAAATCGCGGCCGCTCACCGGGCCGCGCGTGCACAATGCGCGAAAGCGCTTGCGTACCGGCCTGCATCGAGCCTGGGCCGGCGCGAACACCGGCAGCACCCCGGCCACCCGGGAAGTCCGCCATGCAGGATCGCGGCCGAACATCGATCGGCCGTGCGGCCGTAACGGGGCGCCGGTCCGATGGCCGCGGCGCAGTGTGATGCACACGATGCAGCCGGGCGACGTTTACCGGTGCGCGGTGCGTGCGTCCGGAACAGTGCTGAAGAACGATATTCGACCATGGCTATTCGCCCGACCTACCTGATCCTGCCCGCCGTCGCGATGCTGTTTTCCGGCTGCGCGATGCTGTCGTCGTCGCAGGAAAGCAAACTGACCTGCCACATTCCGCGCGCCGTCTATCCGGATACCGCGAAGCCGCTCGCGCGCCCCGCGACCGTGCTCGTGCGCGCGCTGATGACGACATCCGGCGAAGCGCAGAACGTCACCGTGACGACGAGCAGCCGCAACGCAGCGGCCGACCGCGCGGCCGTCGACGCGATGACGCACGCGACTTGCGTGCAGACGGGCGCGACCGCGAACCCGTTCCTGCTGACACAACCGTTCGTGTTCGAGCCGCAGCGCGGCCAGTGATGCGCGGGCGGCGCGGCCCGCACGCGGGTTGCCGTCTGGTTCGTTTCCTGTCAGCCGCTCATTGTGCATGGCCGCTGACAGTCGGGGCGCGCGGCCGTCGGACGGAGCGTGCTCGGCGTTCAGCGCCGCGGCAAGCCGGCTCGGCGGCATTGCGCATCCCGTGCATCGTGAACCCGTTGCGCTTCTGGCGAATTTCAGCGCGAGGTTCTTCATCGGTGACTTGTGCTTCTGGTTATCTATCGCTCGATCGGGGAATCGTGACGGCCGGCGATGCTCCGTGAGTGGCTGCTGTTGCGGCTGGCGCTTAACCTGCCGTGTCTTCCGCCTTCCAGTCCCCCGACTTCCCGCCGCGCTTTTCACGCACGCTCACCTCGGTGATCACCATCCCGCGATCGACCGCCTTGCACATGTCGTAGACGGTCAGCAGCCCGACCTGCACGGCGGTCAGCGCTTCCATCTCGACGCCGGTCCGGCCGAACGTTTCGACCTGCGCGACGCAGTGCACGCCCGGCAGCGTGTCGTCGAGTTCGAAGTCGACGGCCACCCGCGTCAACGCGAGCGGATGGCACAGCGGGATCAGGTCGGCCGTGCGCTTGGCGCCCTGGATCGCCGCGATGCGCGCGACGCCGAGCACGTCGCCTTTCTTGGCCTTGCCGTCGCGGATCAGTGCGAACGTGTCCGCCAGCATCCGGATCGTGCCGCGCGCGATCGCGATGCGCCGGGTTTCCTGCTTGCCGCCGACGTCGACCATGTGTGCATGGCCGGCGGCGTCGAAATGGGTGAGTCCTGACATGTGATGCTCCAGTGGAACGGCGTGCTCGCGCGAGCACGTCCGTCGATCCTGCTTCGCGATCGGGCAGGGTGCCGTATCCAATTCCCGCACCCCGATCCGATCCGACGTTTCAACGGGCGCCTATCATAGCAGTGGCATTCGCGGCGCCGGGTGCGCAGATGGCGCCCATGCCGCAAGGGACAGTTGCGATGTCGCCGGTACAATGACCCGAATATTCAGACCAAACGCCGCGATGCGCGCCCGGCGCGCGGGACGGCGTCGTTTTCATCCTGCCATGCGTGTCAAACAGTTGCTTGCCGTGTCGCTGTCGGTGGCGCTCGCATTGCCGCCGAGCGGCCATGCGCAGAGTGCGTCCGCGCCGCCGCTCGAATCGGCGGCCGACGGCGCCCGGTCGATTTCCACCGTGCCGTCCGGCATCGCGGCCGGCGTGTTCGGCACGTACGGCGGCGCGGAGAGCCGCTTTTCGGACGCGGGCGGCGCATCGGCGCCGGCCGCGAGCCTGCGTGCGCCGCTGCGCGCGCTCGAGCTGCCCGACCTGGGCGACGGTTCCGGCGGTTCGCTGACGCCGCAGGCCGAGCGCCGGCTCGGCGAGCGCGTGATGCGCGAAGTGCGGCGCGATCCCGACTATCTCGACGACTGGCTCGTGCGCGACTACCTGAACGCGATGGCGGCGCGGCTTGCGGCCGCGGCGGCCGCGCGCTTCATCGGCGGCTACACGCCGGACTTCGACCTGTTCCCGGTGCGCGATCCGCAGATCAACGCGTTCTCGATGCCGGGCGGCTTCATCGGGATCAACAGCGGGCTGGTCGTCACGACGCAGACGGAGTCGGAGCTCGCGTCGGTGGTCGGCCACGAGATGGGGCACGTGCTGCAGCGGCACATCGCGCGGATGATCGGTGCGAACGAGAAGTCCGGCTATACGGCGCTCGCGACGATGCTGCTCGGCGTGCTGGCCGGCGTGCTCGCGAGAAGCGGCGATCTCGGCAGCGCGATCGCGGTGGGCGGGCAGGCGTACGCGGTGGACAACCAGCTGCGCTTCTCGCGTTCGGCCGAGCGCGAGGCCGATCGCGTTGGTTTCCAGCTGCTCGCGGGCGCGGGCTACGACCCGTACGGGATGCCGGGCTTCTTCGAGCGGCTCGACCGCGCGTCGATGGGCGATGCGGGCGTGCCGGCGTATGCGCGCACGCACCCGCTGACCGGCGAACGGATCGCCGACATGGAGGATCGCGCGCGCCGCGCGCCGTACCGGCAGCCGCGCCAGTCGCCCGAATACGGGTTCGTGCGCGCCCGGCTGCGTGTCCTGCAGAACCGCGCGCCGACCGACATCGCGGCCGAAGCGCGCCGGATGCAGTCCGAGATCGACGATCGCACGGCGCCGAACGTCGCGGCGAACTGGTACGGCATCGCGCTCGCGAACGCGCAGCTCGGCGAGTACGACGCGGCCGGCAAGGCGCTCGCGTCGGCACGCACCGCGTTCGAGGCGCGCGAGCGGCGCGAGGACGATCCGGCGACGAGCTCGCCGAGCCTCGACGTGCTGGCCGCCGACGTCGCGCGCCGCG
>NZ_JAAGPP010000283.1:0-5002 GCF_017104975.1 Burkholderia sp. Ac-20344 | reverse complement strand
TTTTCCCGACACGCCGACCTTCCGCACTCCACGGCGCGCGGCAGGCCGCCGGCCGGGGGCCGGCCGGACGGTCCGCGGGTGCGCCCTTCACCGAACCGAGCGCACCGGTAGGCTCGCCGGCCGGGTTCCTGCCGCCCGTCAGGCCGTCCACGAGGTTCGTGATCGGCGCGATCGGGTTGTTGCCCGTCGCGCCCGACAACGTGCCGACGACCTGGTTCACGACGCCTTGCACCGGCGCCAGCGGGTTCGAGCCGCCAAGGTTGCCGAGCGTGCCGACGACCTGGTTCACAACACCCTGCACCGGTGCCAGCGGGCTCGCGCCGCCGAGATTGCCGAGTGCGCCGACGACGGAGCCGACCGCGTTACCCAGCGCGTTCGTGGCCGTACCGACCGCATTGCTGTTGCCGAGCGTACCGACGACCTGGTTCACGACGCCCTGCACCGGCGTCAGCGGGTTCGAGCCGCCGAGGTTGCCGAGTGCGCCCGTCATCGAGCCAAGTGCGCCGGTCAGCGCACCGGCCGCGTTGCCGCCCGTCGGCAGCGCGTTCTGCAGGCCATTGACGAGGTTCGTGATCGGCGTGATCGGGCTGCCGCCGGCGCCGGACAGCGTGCCGACGACCTGGTTCACGACGCCTTGCACCGGTGCCAGCGGATTCGCGCCACTGAGCGCCCCCGTCACCGAATTCAGCGCGTTCGTCAGCCCACCCGCCGGATCGTTGCCGAGCGTGCCCGCGAGTTGCGTGACGACGCCTTGCACCGGCGCCAGCGGGCTCCCCGAGCCGCCGACGTTGCCGAGCGTGCCCGTGATCGTGTTGACCGCGTTGCTCAGCGCACCCGCCGGGTTGCCGCCGCTCAGCGCCCCCGTCACCTGATTCACCACACCCTGTACCGGCGCGAGCGGCTGCACCGTGCCGCCACCGCCGAGTGTGCCCGTCGCCGCCCCCACGGCGCCCGACAATACCTGGCCGGGATCGCCCAGCGACGTCTGGATCGCGCCCGCCCCGCCCGCCGTCACGGTGACCAAGCCCAGCGGCGACGTCCCCGTCGCGACCAGTCCGACCGACACGCTGTTCGTCGGCGGGTTGACGATCACCTGCGGGATCGGCAGCGAATCGAGTGCCGCCGCCATCGCGGAACCCGAAGCCAGCACCCCGAACACCGTCGCGACCGACAGCGCCACACCCGTCAACTTAAGATTTTGTCCCATCTTTATTTTCCCCATCTCGGTTGGCACGACATTGATAAAGCATGGGGACGGATTGCACGAAGCGTGCCAATCCCAAAAACCGGATAGATTCGCCTGCCTATTGACTGGCAATAACGTTTCTTTAATCGATTTCAGACGAAATTCACGGCTCCGGCGCCGGAATCGTCTGATGAAAAAGGCGGACGGGACACGGATGTAACGTAACGCTTGCGAGCCCCGTGGTAACGTGTTCCGGTACATTCCACGCAACACCGGAACGCCCTGCCGCGACGGTGCGCCACACCGTCATGACCGGGTCTCCGTTACGCATTTCAGCAATATGAAAATGTATTGATGAATCGCCGATTTCTGATTTTCTTTATTTCACGATTATCTTTCTTGCCGATTACGCGGTTCATTTCCGATTGCGTGGCTCCCGATAATTCGGGTAGCAGAATGAAACATTGTGAAGGCGGCCTCGCAACCGGCACGGCGCGCGCGAGGCCGCGCGCGCCGCCGGATCAGCCGAAGCGCGCAGGCCGGTACGGATGGGGATCGATATAGGTCGGCGCGCCCGTCATCATTTCGGCGAGCAGGCGCCCGGTCGCGGGGCCGAGCGTGAGCCCGTGGTGACAATGGCCGAACGCGAACCACAGGTGACGATGGCGCGGCGCGGGCCCGATCACCGGGCGCATGTCGGGCGTGCACGGCCGCATCCCGAGCCACGGCTCGGGATCGAGCCGCTCGCCGATGCCGAACGCGTCGCGCGCCAGCGGCTCGGCGCGCGCGAGCTGCACGCCGGTCGGCGGTGCGCCGCGCAGCGCGATCTCGACACCGGTCGTGAGCCGCAGGCGCCCGCCTTCCATCGGCGCGACGACGAAACCTTCCTCGGTATCGCACACGGGCACGTTCAACGGCGCGCGCGTCGGCCGGTAATGCATGTGGTAGCCGCGCTTCGCGCGCAGCGGAATCCGGTAGCCGAGCGGCTCGAAGACGTGATCGGACCACGGCCCGAGCGCGACCACGGCCGAGCGCGCCGAGATCGGCCCGTGTTCGGTGCCGACCTGCCAGCCGTCATCCACCTGCACGAGCGTCTTCGCATCGCCGAGCACGAACGCGCCGCCATCGCGCTCGAACAACCGCGCGTAGGCCTTGGTCAGTCCGCCCGGGCTCGACACGGTTTTCGGGTCCTGCCAGTGAAATGCGCCGCAGAACGCGTCGCCGACGCCGGGCTCGCGTGCGCGCAACGCACTCGCGTCGAGCACGGTCATCCGCAGCCCGTGCTCCTCGGCCACGCGCCGCTGTGTGTGCGCTTCCGCGTCGAACAGCGCGGGCGAACGGAACGCCTCGATCCACCCGCCGTCGTGCACGAGCGGCTGCGCGTCGGTGCGCGCGAGCAGCGCGTCGTGCTCGACCACGCTCGCCGCGACGAGCGGCAGCAGGTCGCGCGCGGCGGCCGCGAGCCGCTGCGGCGACGATTCGCGCCAGAAGCGCGCGAGCCAGCCCGCATACGCGGGCAGCGCGCGGTAGTCCCAGTAGAGATCGACCGAGCGGTTGCGCGCATAGCGCAGCAGCGTGCCGAGCCGGCGCGGAAACGCGTACGGCACGACCGACGAGCGCTCGATCAGCCCCGCATTGCCGTGGCTCGTTTCCTCGCCGGGCGCGCGCCGGTCGACGAGCGCGACGCGCAGCCCGCGATCCTGCAGATGCAGCGCCGACGACACGCCGACGATGCCGGCCCCCAGAACGATGACGTCGAAATCCATGGTTCCCCGTACTGCGTCGAGATTCGATGCGATACGCGCCAGCTCGGCGGCCGGCGCGCGGCGGTGATTACTTCGCGACGATGTCGCGCTTGAAGTACTTCTGCGACAGCGCGCTGAGCGTGCCGTCCTTCTTCAGCGCGTCGAGCGCGCCGACGATCTTCGCCTGCAGCGCCTTGTCGTTCTTGCGCAACCCGAAGCCCGTACCTTCGCCGAGCGTCGCCGGATCCTTCAGCGGCTCGCCGACGATCTGGTAGTCGCGGCCGGCCGGCTTGTCGAGGAAACCGTCCTGCGCGGTCTGCGCTTCCTGCACGGCCGCGTCGAGCCGGCCCGCGACGAGATCGGCATAGATCTGGTCCTGATCCTGGTACAACACGACGGCCACGCCCGCATTGGCCCAGTGCGCCTTCAGGAAATCCTCCTGCGACGAGCCCTGCAGCACGCCGACACGCTTGCCGCGCAGGCTCGCGACGTCGGGCCGCAGCGGCGAGCCATGCTTGGCGATCGTCACGATCGGCACCACGTAGATCGCCGGCGTGAAGTCGATGCTCTGCCGGCGCTTCGACGTGATGTTCATCGCCGAGTTGATCGCGTCGAACTTGCGCGCCTGCAGCGCCGGGATCAGGCCGTCGAACGAATTCTCGACCCATACGCATTTCATGTTCAGCTTCGCGCACACCGCGTTGCCGATGTCGACGTCGAAACCCTGCAGCTGGCCGGCCGGCGTCTTGCTCTCGAACGGCGGATAGGCGGCTTCGATCCCGAAGCGCAACGTGGTCTGTTCCGCATGGGCCGTGACGGCCGCGCAGGCAAGCGCCGCAGCGGCGCAAAGGGAGAGCTTCCAGTTCATGACGGTCCTTCCGTTCCGGATTGAGGCGATGAAGATCGGTACACGACGGCCTCGGCCGGGCGCCGGATCGGCCTTCGAAGCAGGCGGCCGCCACGCGGCGACGCGTCGTGTCCTGCATGCGCAATATAGACTTAAAGTCTACTATAGACTATAGGGGATACGAGAATCGTGCCCCGATACACGACGCCCAAAATTCGTCGATCACCCGGAATGCCTTTGATTTTCCGTTGTTTCTTCCGAACCGGGCGACAGCACGAAGTCTCGAAAAGAAAAATCCTCCGGATTCTGTTTGTCTATATTAGACTTTTCGTCCATCACGAACACTGCCGGACACCGTCGATCGAGACAGTCCTGTCCGGCCCCGACCGGAGATGTCCCCATGACGCAAACCGCCCCGACCCTGCCGCTGACCGTCGATGAAGCCGCCGTGCGCGCGGCCCTGCCGTCGCTCGACGTGCTCGGCACGCTGCGCAGCATGTTCGCATCGCTCGCCGCGGCGCGCGCGGTGCAGCCGCCGCAAACGCTCACGCTGTTTCCCGACCAGGCCGGCGACTTCATCACGTATCTCGGCGCGCTCGCCGACGCGCAGGTATTCGGCGCGAAGCTGTCGCCGTATGTCGTGACGGGCGGCAAGCCCGTCGTCACCGCATGGACCGCGCTGATGTCGATGCGCACCGGCCAGCCGCTGATGTGGTGCGACGCGGGGCAGCTGACCGTCGAGCGCACGGCCGGCACGACTGCGCTCGCGGTCGACTGCCTCGCGCCGCGCAACGCGCGCCATCTCGCGATCGTCGGCGCGGGCGCGGTCGGCCTCGCGCACCTGCGGCACACGGCGGGATTGCGCGACTGGGAAACGATCCGCGTGTACTCGCCCGCGCTCGCCCGTGACGCCGCGCAGCAGGCAACGCTCGCGCAGGTCGATCCGCGCGCACGGGCTGCGGCGAGCGTCGAAGCGTGCGTACGCGACGCGGACGTCGTGATGCTGTGCACGTCGTCGGGCACGCCCGTGCTCGGCGACGGGATGCTCACGCGCCCCGCGCTCGTCACGTCGATCAGCACGAACGTCGCGCGCGCGCACGAGATCCCGCCCGCCTGGCTGCCCGACATGGACGTGTACTGCGACTACCGGCACACGACGCCTGCGAGCGCCGGCGAGATGCAGATCGCGGCGGCCGAGCACGGCTGGGACGCCGCGCGGATCGA
>NZ_JAAGPP010000282.1:0-241 GCF_017104975.1 Burkholderia sp. Ac-20344 | reverse complement strand
GGTAGCATTAAAAAAAAAAACAAGGCCTATGCTCTTCTAGGCCCTGTTTCGTACTCACTTCAATGTATGCTGCACGTCGTTCGCCCGCAACGCCGTTGCTGTCCTATCCGCACTTAACCCTCTCCCCGCGAATACACCCGGATCTCTGTGCGCCATAGACTACAACGTCTGTCATCTCTCCATGTGAGATGCACACGTGATGATTTCCCCGCTGCATCTCCGGTCTACACATCCACGACGT
>NZ_JAAGPP010000281.1:0-5372 GCF_017104975.1 Burkholderia sp. Ac-20344 | reverse complement strand
TGGCCTCCGTGCCGGAAATCGCCGGGTGCGGCCCTGTCCGCACCGTGCGGCTCTGGCAGCAATGCTAACCCGCGTCTGATTCCTCACGGCAGGCCAGCCTTTGCCTCACGAGAGTCATAGTGTCTAGAATATCCATGTACTTTCCCATTCCCCCCTCCCACCTGTCCGGCGTCATGAACTGGACCGGGTAGTCCCCACTGTTGTCGAATTTCAGCGATACCAGAAAATTATCGGCATTACGATCGATCGAAACAATAGAGACATCCAACTTCACAAGTTTATGCCCATCCTGCACCCCCACATTCGTAAGTTCTTCTACGATATCAGATAATTTAATCCTAACATCGCGACTAAGGTTGCTTAAATAACCTCGACGAATCTCACCACCACACCGAACACTATAAAGAATTGGAATTATAACGCCACTTTCTGCCTCTTCCGAGGAACACAATAGTTCCGCCATCCGTTTGGCAGTCTCCAGATTCTTACCATTCAACTTTATATCGTAGATGCCAACTCCATTGATATTCCGGTCTCCATCTGAATCACCGATCTGAACCCGTAGCACGTCTCCGGATACCGAGATCGAGTTATTCCCATAGGCGTTGATGGCGCCATCCGCAGCCCCATTTGTCGTGTAGCTGAATTGCATCACTTGATTCTCCGGGAACACATTCTCAGCATGAACACCATCTCCAAATAAAAATAGGTAGAGCGCCACATTACGCAGATAGGAAATCCACGAATTACGCTTCATAACCAACTCTCCACAATTTGTTTGTCGCGATCGAAAACTGACGCCGCACATATTCAAGATAATATGGCTTGATGGTTGCCGTAATACGACCCGGCTGTATTGGCAAATTAGCGCCTCCGCCCATCACGTTACCAATTGAATATCCCTGCCAAAACATGGCTCCCGCATTCGCATCGACAAGTGAAAAATTTATCTGTTCGTCCTTGATGTATGAGTGATGAAGCCAGCCCCCCTGATCGTAATACTCGTCAGGGAAATTGAAATAGTGCCCGCACTCATGTGCCTCAACATTTGCGTCCGGATAATCACGTATTATTTTCAACTCATCCTTCCATTTATGCTTTTCTCCCCAAGATCCTGTATCCGCCCGAAGAACCTGCGGAAACAGCTTGAGAGAGACGTGCGGTTTGAATCCCTCAATGGGTACACCCTTGAGCGACACACGTAGATCGACCTTGAAACGGACCTTCACCCGGCATCCGCAGGCCGCGCCCTTGGAGCATCCGTCCAGGATCAACTTGTAGCTTCCCTGATTCAGCACGGCCTCGATGCGGCCGATTAGTGCCCTGACATCAAATTCAGACCCGACTGCATCGCGATAATCCATCCTGACACCCTTGCGCGTAGAACCTGGCGCCATTGTCGAATGGACGGAATACTCGTAAGGAATCGACGCTTCATCTGCCGGCACCGATGTATCACGTTCACCTTTCAGATCGACTGGAAATAGGTCCATCGGAATCAGCATGGCGCGAACCGTGCAGGTAATTGTCTTGTCCTGTTCGCTATATGAAAATTCGAAATGTGAACCTCTCGAACCACCGCCCCTGTATTGGACTCCGGTCTCGGGATCTTTCCACGGCGTCCGGTCATGCAGCACACCCCAATACGAAAGGGATTCGATACGTCCCTTTACGTCCGCCTTCAGGTCCGATATTTTCCAGTCGCAAGGCACCGCATTCGCCAGCTTGATCGGATCGGGCGTCACCAGCGTTTGCTGCTGGTCGTCAGGATTGTTCAGCGTGACCTTGGCTTTGGGGATATCGGTATCCATGCTTGACGGCTTGCCATCAAACGGAGAAAAAGCCGATGCCCCTGGCGGCATAGCGCCGCCCGAGAGACGCGAGAAAATGTCGCCAAGCGGCGATGGCGCGACTCCGCCTGCATCAGGTGCAGGCGCTGCCGTTCCCGCGCTTTCCAGTTCGACCACCTCGGTCGCGGGCACGTGCGGCGGCACGAACGCCGGATTGGTGCGCCAGACCTCGCAGCCCGTCGTATACGGCACAAATACCGGCGCAAATGCCGCGCCCCCCAGGTCCAGCTGCGCCGGCCCGGTCTTTTTCAGCGTGCTGGTCTTGAACAGCACGCCGCCACGCGTGCCCATTTCGATGCCGCCCGGCGTCATGCGGAAATACGAGCCACCGACGTTCATCACGATTTCCTTCGGCGACTTGACGTGGAGCACGCCGTTGACCGTCTCGACAGTCATGTCTTCCTGCGACGCAAGCTGCATGCGGCCGCGCTGTGCCTGCACGACGACTGCACCCGCAGCCGCAATCAGGCTCATGCCCTTCTGCGTGAACAGCGACACCACGTCGTGCGCGGCCACCGTAAAGCGCTTCCAGACGCTCCAGCTCGCATCGCCCCTGGCTGTACTCGTGATGTTTTCCCCCGCGACGATTTGCACGCTCTTGCCGGCCACCACGCCTGCCGATGCCGGCGCCGTGACCAGCACACCCTGGTCCAGCACCGTGTTCGCGGCACGCTGACTGTCGATATCGGCCGCGTCGGCCTTCGACGCCTGCGCAGACGACGCCAGCGCTTTCGCCAGCGCCAGCGCATCCTCGAGCTGTGCAACGGTTTCCTGCATGTCGAGTTGCTTGCCGGACGCACCGTTTCGCGCATAGGCCGACACCAGCACACCACCCCCGCCTCGCAGCGCGGCCGGCCCATCCGATCTCAGTTCGGCGCCGCTACCCCGCTCGCTCTGGCCACGGTCTACCATGTGCCCGAGATTGAGTTGCGACTTGCCATGCTCGGTCGCAACCTTGATGTGCTCGCGCCCTTCCCCGTCATCCATCTGCAGCGTGTTGTTGGAGCGCGTGCGAATCGTGTTGCGCGTGCCCCAGGGAACGCCCGCGACGATCGGATCCGTGTGTTGTGCGGTATGCAGCACGTGGCTGATGAACGGCAAATCCACGCAGCCCCACAGGAAGCTCACGCCGACCACCGTGCCCTCGACCAGCCCGAAGTGGAAACCGGTCTGGTTCGGGCCCGCGAATGGCTTCGCCAGCCTCATCGGGCAGCTTTGCAAACCGGGCGCACGCGTGTCGCGATCCAGATGAAGATCGACGATGTATTCGCCCTGGCTATCGATATAGGGATTCTTCCAGCCGCCGGACGACGCGATCGTCCCGGTGACGACCGCGTCGATCCTGGGCCACGTCTCTTCCTTCAACGGCATTCGATACTGACGATCCGATGGAATCGCATCGAACGTCACGTGATAGGCCTGCTTCCGGCTTGCGCCACACGTCACCCGCACGACAACGAGCCCGTGCTTCGCATCGGGCAATTCCCGGTTCGAAAGTTTCAGCACCGAGCCGGGTGTGAGGTCCAGCATGTCGCACTCGCCGCGATACTCGACCTGTCCGGCCAGCGCTGCCTCGCGGCGCAGTTGCGCCTCTTCGTTCGCCTCGTCCTCGCTCCGATTCGGCACGCCCCAGGTGTACGCTTCGCCATACGTCGTGCGGTCGTCGCGGATCGGACTGATTGCCTCGATCGGATCCGATATCGCCGTCTCAGTGTTGAACGTGCGCACCGCGTAGGCCGCCGGCAAGGTCTTCGCGCGCATTTCGAGCGTACTGACCGACTCGACGCCGCTGGCATCCAGTCCGCTGTGCGGACGGTACGCAATCGTCAGACGCTCGGGATCGCGGCGGTAGTGCGCGTAGTCGTCGCCGAACCACACCCGCTCGCACCGGTCGCCTTCGTCGCACACGAACCAGATGCCCGAGCGTCGGCACAATCGCGTAATGAATGCCAGATCGTCCTCGTCCCATTGCATCACGAAACCGCGCTTGCGGTAGGTTCGATTCAGCCTGAATTCGAAGTCGGCGAAGATCTTGTTGAACGCGTGCTCCCGCAGAATCCGTTCGATGATCTCGGGAATGCTCATGTCGAGAAAGAACCGACACTTCGGCGCGTTGCGCAACAGCGCCAGCCGCGATTCCAGCACGATCTCGTACAACGACTGATCGCGATTCGCAGCCTTCAACGCAAAGCCCGTCACGACACCTTGCACGCGCCGCGCGGCTTCCGGCTGACTCCATCGATCCTGCGGTGGCGGCTGGATGACGAACGCGCCCATCCGGTTCAGGAATTCGCTGCGCGACAGGTCATGGCGGGGATGCGTGAACCGGATCGTGTACTTCGTCGGCTCGCCGATTCCACGTGTGCCGTCGAACTCATACACGTCCGCGAGCGCGGCTGCAGCCGCGCCCTTGATATCCAGGCTGTAAAACTGGTGGATGTCGATGCCCGCGCGCGCGGACGTATTGGAAATGGCCGTACTCACGGTCAAGGCGCCCCCGTCGAATGTTCTTGGATTATCGCGAGCGATCCTAACTGTCCCGAAGGCAACCCGGCCATAGGACTCGTATGATTTTGCCCGCAAATTTCAACGTAGACGTTTCACCAGGCTCGGCTCTTGCTCGCCGAATCTGCTCAGCGGGCATTCCATCCAGCCCTGGCATCGAGATTTGCATCAGGTATCCGACGTCATTGGCAAAAATTTCACGAATTTCACGATACGAGGGCACGCCTCCGCCACACAAGCCGGTGTAAAGGCGCCGCGACCGCGCACCGGGTATGCAAGAACGACTGTTCGGAGCCGCACGGCAGCGCGCCGGATCGGAGGCGTAGGGGCAGGCACGTGCGTTGCGGCGAACCGGCGTCACCGACCGCCCGCACACCCCGCGCCATGGACTCCACGCCGACCTTCGCTCCGCATATCCAGTTCTGCGACGCCCGCCTCGTCGGGCCGCTCGACGCATGGCCGCAGACGTTCGCGCATGTCGCCGGCATGGGCTTCGATCACGTGCTCGTCGGCGCCTTCTGGGCCGCGAGCGCCGCCGGCTTTCCGCGCCACGTGGCCGATTTCCGTCGTCCGGCCCAATCGTTCGCGACGCGCGCGAGCGCGCTCGAAACCTTCTCGCGGCTCGCGCAGCTCGCACACGGCCACGGGCTGCGCCTGTTGCTCGAAGTCGTACCGGATCGCGTCGCACGCGAGCATCCGCTGCGCGTCGAGCATCCGGACTGGTACGTCGAGCGCACGCACGACGACGCGCTGATCGATCCGCGCGGCACCGCGCACGCGCGGGATGTCGCCCACGCGAACCTCGGCGACGACACGGCGCGCGACGCGCTGTCCGCGTGGTGGTGCAAGCACCTCGCCGCGTTCGCCGATGCGGGCGCAGCCGGCTTCCTGATCGACGCGCCGCATCATCTGCCGGCCGACTGGTGGCCCGGCTGGCGCGCAGCGCTGCGCCGGGCGCGCCCGGACGTCGCCGTGCTGGCCGGTGTCCCCGGCCATGCGCGCGACGCGCTCGCGCAG